>JBFMDZ010000096.1 GCA_040753555.1 bacterium | reverse complement strand
TAGTCTTTTGCACTTTTAATTTCTCAATCCTTGAGGAATACTGCCAGAAGGAAAATTTTATATAAGCATAATGGATTAAAAAGCCCAGGGCAAATATAGCAACCGTTACCAAAGGAAAAACATGAATTCTTACTTTCAGGCGCTTTACTAAAGGTATCCTATCATTAATACCTAACTTGCCTGAGCCGATAACCTTTAACTCTTGTAAAGCTGCCTCTACGGCAGGAGCATATTGTGGCCCGATTTTTAGTCCTTTTAAAAAAAAGCCTATTGAAAAAATACTTTCTTTAGGATAAACGGCTTGCAAATTTATATACTGCCTCTTACAGGATTCGGCTAACCGGCTATACTCCTGTCTGGATATAGCGGTTATTAAAATAGGAGTGGTTTTTCCTGTTCTATCTACATTCTTAAAGAACTCTTCTTTAATGGAAGAATTGGTAGTCTGCAATTGATATCCGAAAAGGCCGTCTGGGGCAGGAAAATCAAGATAGGCCTGAGCCTCCCAGCGAACTGCCTCCTGTAATTTATCTAAAGCAAGCTTCCTATTAGAAGGTATGGGCAGCTCGGCTGTCAAAAGCTTCACCTCCGGGCTGACTAAAACTGCCTGTTTGGGATAATTGCCCAATCTTTCAAGAAGTTCCTTGCTCTGTGGATTGTCAAGTGCCTCTCCCCTTGCAAAGGGGGTTGACGGTGGACTTTTAGAGACCTCTGCTGTGGATAGAACCACCACTTCCTTTGCCTCTTTTTTCACTACTACCGCCCTGACAACCTCATTACTAAGGTCAATGGCAAGAATTTCATTTTTCTTAAAATATGAAGTTAGGTTTTCAAATTTGTTAAGCATAATTTTTAATCAATTGTTACTGGATACGCATTTTCTCCCGGTGGAAGACAAAACACTTTAGTCTGCTGCAAAACATTTAATGCGTCCCGCACTTCTAATTTCCTCAAGCCAACAGGAACTTCGGTAGCAAAAGTAACCGGCCCAGGATTAACACTTCTATCCTCAGTTGATATCGTTCCCTGAAAAGAATATATAAGACGAACATTCGGAAAACCCGTATTATTAGTTACTGTTATTTGTCTTCGCCAGTAAAAGGCATCTACAATGTCCTTTCCATAATAAGTAGTATCTGCGCCTGGTTCTGTATCCCAAAGATTATCGTCGCCTTTACTCTTTATCGTCATCTTATTCTCTCCATCTTCTATTCCATTAATATTATCATCATCAACAAAATTTACCTCTATTCCATATCCCCAACCATCCAAAAAATGCGTAGTAGGATTTGGCTGAGCGGGTGGAGCTTTTAGGTAATATCCATCATTGGCTGCTGAAGTCCGATAACCATGCCAAAACTTATGTGTTGAATCATAATTCCAGTCAAGGTATCCATCTGGTTCATCAAGTAACACAGGAACAAAATTATTATTAATAAAACTATTAATATCTCCAGGTTCTCCATAATCACTTATAAAACCGCCACAAGAGGTAATATCCTCTCCTCCGGCGACATCGGCCATTCTACCGATAAGCGCTCGTTTTACTTTTAGCATTCTCTGGCGGGTAATCTCATAGCGCTGGTCTTTATTTGCCTCATGTCCCAATACAAAGGCGCAAATCATAATTACACCTACAAGCGAGGAAATCATTGCCAATGCCATCAAAAGGGCTATACCTTTGTTATTTCTCATTCTATTTCAATATCTCCTAGCCAATTACCCGTAGGTTCAACGGTAAAAACTCTTTGTGTAGAACTGCCATATCCGGAATCAATAATAACAATACTCCTCAAGCCCACAGGAATATCTCCCTCATATTTTCCATTGGCATTTCCTGTATTATCCTGTTCAAACCGAAAGTAGCCGCCAGCATCTATACCATCTGTGGCTGGTGGTGTAGGAATCACAAAGGGGGTTTCAGTGCCATTTATAGGGACATAAATGATTACAGTCACATTAGAAGGTGCTGAATAGTCTATTACTCTTCCCGCCACAGGAGCCATATACTCTGTCTTTTTTATAGTCATCGTTATATCTTCGTTAAATCCCGTATCTGCGGCATTTATTACCCCATTTGCCCCGGGACTAGATACAATTAAATCTCCGGGAGTAGTCGTACCAAAAATAAAAGGATTTCCCCAACCGTCCCTTAATTTTTCTTGACCCGAAGTTTCCCCAATTCTCAAAGGCGGTGCTTCAATATAAGGTCCACGCCAGCCCATCCAAGTTTTTGATGTTACTTTATATTGCCATATTACACTATCTGATATATCTACCTGGTCAACTGTATCTCCATCCCCATTCAAATCCCTTGTCCAAAGCCCCTTAGGTTGTCCGTTTGGGTCTACATTACCATTCTCATCTACCAAATCGGGCAATCCACCCATATCCGCAACATACCCGGCGAACTGGCGCTGGCCATTGGCATAGGCGCCTTCTTGGCCCAAAATTGCCTTCTTAATTTCTTTCATCATTACTCTTGTCTCGTCAAACCGCCTCTGGTCATCCTGTTTAGTAAAAACCTTAGCCATCATTGCTATAAAAAAGCCCAAGATAGCCAAAACGACAAGTACCTCAATAAGGGTAAAACCACTCTTAGTCACAAGTTCTGTATGTGTTTAGCTCCTTAATATATGTTGAGTTTCCTCATTAAAGAGCCAGAAATCGCTTTGTTTAATTGTAAATTTTAAATTGTAAATTTTAAATTGCAAATTTTTTCTTAATTAAAAATCTACATCAAAATTTCAACATTTCTCTTTCATTTTACAATTTGCAATCTACAATTTACAATTTGCAATTGTTTAGCGAAGCTAAACATGTACCAAGTTCTTAATGTTACGGCCTCCTTATCGGCTGTGTGCCAAAGATAAACATTACCAAATCATCACCTGTATCCGCAGGTAAAGGGAGAGGGCTTGTTGTTCCACCGTTATCTACCCCATTTGCCCCAAAACTAACTATCCGCGCTGATAATCTCTCATCTTCTCTGGTTATTCCCGGATTTGTGTCCAATTCATCATAAATAATACGGTATTCTCCTATTACGCCATCAGGGTCAACGCTGTAGTCAACGCTTTTGCCCCAAGGGTCAATAATTATAGGATACCATTCATCATCTGCAGGATCAGGTGTCCCCTTATTATCATAAGCAGTAATTTCCCGCTCCAAATAAGGCCCTCTCCAACCTTTATAGCTGTATTTATCCCAGTTTATCAAAGAAGGAACGCCACATTGTGTTAGAAAAACGAGCATATCAGCTCGTTCGTTTGCAGCGTCATCTTTTAGGCAAAGAAGCTTAATGGCAAACTCTGGTCTTTCGTCTCCACTACCGCGCATATCATCCAGACCCAAATCCTCAGGGATGAGGCCTAATTCAGGATAAAACCTGTCTCTTATTGCCTCTTTGATATCTTTCATCTCGTTAAGCGCGGTAACGACGGCCGCCTCTCCCTTAATGTGGGAAAGGTAGCCTGCGACCATTGCGGTCAAAAACCCCAAAACCATCAGGACAACCAAAATTTCAAGAAGAGTGAATCCTTTCCTGTTCATGGCTTTTCTTCCTTTTCGATATATTCAAGCAAACGCTCTGAAAACGCGGCGGCCTCTTTTGAGCCGATTCTTTTTAAAAACTCATATTCGCGTTTTGCCGCTTGTATATCTCCTGTCCCTAAATACGCGATGCCGAGGTTGTAATGGCCCTTGAGATCATCCGGGACAAGAGAAGTATATTTCTCATAGGCGTCCTTTGCCTTTTGGTATTCTCCTCTCTTTCCGTAACAGACCCCAAGTCTGAAATACGCTTCCTTATCATCAGGGTGCGCCTTGATCAATTTCTCAAGCCTTACAGCAGCTTCTTCGTATTTTTCCATTCCCATAAGATAAATTATTATCTGCCTCTTGCCTATATCGGATTCCATCCATTCCTTAGTCCGCATTTGTTTCCAGCCATTTATACTCAAAAGGCCTGTGTTTTTAAAAGAAATGCCTTCTAATACGGGGATGGCGTATACATCATTCTTATCCTTGATAAAAAATTCAACAATCCCTAAAACCTCTTCATCTTTATTAAACACAGGCAAACCTCTTATCTTTGGCACCTGCGCATTTACCTCTATCCTTATCCTGTCTTTTATGGCAATGATTTTTCCCCTCACCGGTTCACCTTCGGGAAGCATTATGAATACCTCCTGGCCTTCCTTTATCTTTTTTGCAAATTTTGCTCTTTTAAATCCTTTCCCATCTATTTTGAGCTTTAATAATTTCTTTTCCTTATTCCTTGCGCAAACCCCTTTGATTCCAAACTCTCTGCCTTTTACTTCCAGCATTGCCCTGTCTACGCCGGAAAACACATAATAATGCGTAAGCACTTCATCTTTGGATATAAAAACACCTGCCTCTTTGCCAACTGCCTTACCCTCTTGATTGTAAATCTGGATTATGGCAATTAAATCGTCAACACAGGCGCAAAAGCCAGGTTGAGAAAAAAAGAAAAAAACAAACCCGGTTAGAAAACTCAAAAAAATATTTTTAATCACGGTAATCTTTCTTTTTAAAAAGAGGAGAGGGGCAAGGAGGGTATCCCTGCCCCTCCTCTTTTTTGCTAATAGAGATTAGAAGGTACTATCAATTGATTGAATACCCCAAATCTCTACTTCTTCCGGATACCTGTGGCCTTCTGGACAGAAGATGTCAAAAGCTGCTCTCTTATACTCACTATCCACATAAGAGAGATCAAAGGTCTTTCTTTGGGATGTGGCAGCATTTGAATCAGCCCAGCAGGTTACCTCCCGATGCAGGCCGGACCCGGCAAGTCTGTCAACAGTTTCCTGCAGGCGAGGAAGAACCATTACATACCAACCCCACATAGTATCATCAGCAGCTTGCCGCTCAAAGCTGGGGCATTTTCCTTCTGCGGCAAGAATCCTATGCAGAAGCTCGCAGTCAGGTCCAACACCCAAGATTAAGCGATAAGCCCAGTTTGGATCAGCAATGGTTTCACCTACTGCATTCCAGTTAGCGTGATTTGCCCAAACCGCGCCGTCATATCCTCCGCCAATCATTGGCCAGGTAGGGGCTGCCATAGCTGGATCAAGCGTTATTAGTTTAAATTTACTATCCTCAGTACTTCCAGAAACAGGAAGTGCATTACCCCAAATGTCATTTTTACCTGGTGCTGCCTGAATATCCTCCGGGTTATTGAGCACCACTACCTCACGAATGCCGAGCTCCTGTATTATTTCCCTGATTTCAGCGGCATTCAATTGGTGAGGCATGAGCCTGATCCGCCCTAAGATGGCAGTTGAAAAAACTTCCCTGCCGGCAGTAGTTATATTCTCTTCTGTTGGCCCATACCAAACACTAGCAGTGTCATTATACCCGGGCACCATCATCCTATCCGGCAGTTTGTTGTACTGCATCTCAAAAGCAGAGGCATACTTTTTGTGATCCTTGATATTGGTATCGCAGACAGTATCCTCTGCATCCTGGAAAAGGCCCAAAAGTTTAGGGGCAACCATTGCCACAAGAAACCCCATAACCATGAGCACTACCAGGAGTTCCAACAGGGTGAAACCTGCTTGGCTTCCTTTCTTTTGTTCTAACTTACTCATTTTTTTTTCCTCCTTTTACAAGAAACTTACCCACAAAGCCTTTTCTTGCATATTTTTTTGATTAATTGGTAATTGGTTAATTTATTCACCAATCACTAAACTTATTTCCTTCAGCCCCAAGCTGACAGGGTTCAAAATTTTATACCTTCATATTTATCACCTCCTTTTCTTCTGCGGCTAAAAAATCCACCACGAACCGGTATTGCTTGCCGCAGTAAATGATTACCTCTTTTTGGCCGCGGTGTAAAATACGTATCTCTACCTTAAGCCCACCATAACCTTTGTGAACAAATATCTCATCATAAAGCTCAAGCAATTTCGCCTTAACCTCCTTATTTGTTGATGTTTTTTTAACTGCCATATCTATCATTCTATCCATTTTTAATCTCTAACTGCAATTGAAACTCAATTTCAATTATAAAATTTTACAATAAAGTATTTTTTGTGTCAAGTATTTTTTTGTTTTTTTATTAGCTGCTGTTTATCCCTTTCTTTCTCATTATCGCATGGCAATGACTCATGGGTATCCGCTCTTTCTTGTACCTTAAAAACAAGAATCCCAACTTTTTCAAACAATCCCTGAATTCTTTCTCTTCAAGAAGGACGTATGGGGCATGACCAAAAAACCTTTTTGCAACTTGGAAATTGATCTTCCAAATCATATTCTCTAAGAAAAATTCCTCAAATGAGAAATATCCATTAGGCTTTAATACCCTGTGGACCTCAGAGATGGCCTTCTGCCAATCCTTGATATGATGAAATATCCCAAAGGAGAATACACAATCAAAGCAGTTATCAGGAAATTCCATATTTGAGGCATCGCCTACCTTAAGGTCAATATTGTCTTTTCTGATATCCCTTGCCCATCCTGGAGGGTTGGTATAATAGTCTTTTGCTTGCCCTATCATCTCATGATCATAATCAATTGCCACCACCTTCTTGCATCCAAAACGATGATTGATAAGAAGGGTGCCTACCCCTCTTCCACAGCCTATCTCAAGGCATACCGGTTCCTTGGGAAGATTAAGCCCCTCAAACATAATTGGGGACTCAACCTTTCTTTGAAGCCAAACCCTTATGGGATTATTCATAAAGACCTTTTCGATTTTATAGAGTTTCATCCATTAGCTCCACAAGCCACAGTCTTACATGGACACCCCTTACCTTCACGACACCCCCCACTGCAATTATTCTTGCATACAGGCTCTGATTGTTGATTCCAGATTGATTTAGCATCCCCCACTACCAATCTTTCTAATGCGAGTATTGCCTCTTTTTCATCCTCGCCGTCGGCAGTGATTGTAAGCCTATCCCCCTTTTTTGCCTCCAAAGACATAGAGTCAAGAATAGAGCGTGCATTCACCATATTATCATTCTTTATAATAAAGGTATCTGCCCTGTATTCAGAGATTGCCTGGGCAATCTTTGTGCATTCCAAAAGATTCAACCCCACATCTTTTTCTATTGTTAAATGTTTTACGCACATAATAATACTCCTTAACTTTTAAGACTCTTGATAAAATCGTCTATATTTTCCTCCATCAATTGCGAAGATGCATTCTTGACCATAAGGGCAAAATCAAGAAAGGAATCTTCCTTAAAATGAAGCGTAACCCCCATCCAGTTGACATGAATTCCATGACAACACCTGTAAATGTTTCCCATGCCTTCTTGTTCCGTCAATAATCTGTTATTCATAATTTTTACCTCCTAGTACGTGTTTAGCTTCGCTAAACATTGTAAATTGCAAATTGTAGATTGCAAATTGTAAAATGAAAGAGAAATGTTAAAATTTTGATGTAGATTTTTTAATTTAAGAAAAAATTTACAATTTAAAATTTGCAATTTAAAATTTACAATTAAACAAAGCGATTTCTGGCTCTTTAGCATAAAGGAAGCTCAACACATATTAAGGAGCTAAACACATACACCTCCTATATCAAAAAATATAAGGGATTGTGGAAGGGTAGTCTTATAATTCAATGTAAAATATAAAATTAGCAATTAGCATTTTAAAATTACCCCTCTTCATTGATAGTTGCTAATTGACAATTGATAATTTTGCAATGAGTTTTCTTTTATAGACCGTCCTTCCTTTCCCGATGCATCACTTTGTATGCTCATCCTCAACATGACCTACATGCTGCAAGAGATCGTGGACATGGTTGTCCATATCCTTTACATGCTCCCGCATATCCTGATATTCAGAGCAATTAGCATGCTCTCCTATCTGTCTAGCCACATGCTCTAAATCTTCATGAACATGTTCCAGGTCCTTCTTCACATGCAAGATATCTTCCTTCAGTAAACCCATTGTTCTCACCTCCTTTTTTTAATATTTTCTCTTTGATTTTCATTTTCAATCTCCAACTGCAATTGAAACTCAATCTCAATTATAAAATTTTACCAATAAGGTATTTTTTGTGTCAAGTATTTTTTTTTGAAACTTACCCATATCTTTTTAGCTAAAGAAAGGATTTTTGGGAAAATTAGGGTCTCTTTTTTAAAATTGTGGTTATTTTCTATTGACAGGAAGGCTAATTTTTAGAAATGAAGGGAAT
>JBFMDZ010000095.1 GCA_040753555.1 bacterium | reverse complement strand
TCTCTTTAAGTATCTTACAATCTTTACATATCTCTTTGTCTTTCATATCTTATTTATCGGCATTTTTAAGAAAAAGATTGAGAAAAATTTAACATATCCCTATAATAGAGGCTGAATAGTTACTAAAAAAATTGGTTATCTTTCAAGTATTGTTTTTGGGATTGTAAATCTATTTCCACTGGTTCTTCTTTTGATGGGTAAAACACCTTATGTTGATAGACCATTCTTTAATGGCTGGATAACTTTATCGCTGATTTATTTTAGTTATCGAGCCTATAAATTGCCCAAAGAAAGAATTAAAGAAAATGAATGACAAAAACCTAGTTGGCTGTTTATAGATGTATAACTATGAAAACCAAGTGGCGAGAAAAATTAAAAGGTGATCCCATTCCATGGTTGTTAGAAAGCAATCCATGGACAAAATATAAAGTTTTAACAGAACTTCTACATAAATCTGACTCCTCATCTGCTGTTATTAATGCAAAACAGGAGTTGATTGACCATCTCCAGATACAAGATTTAATAGAAGAAGCAAAGGATTGGTTACCTAAAGTTCCTACCCGGAACAATGACTCAACTATTAGTTACTACAAACTTCGAATGTTAACAGATTTTGGACTGACCATAAATGACTTTGGTATGAAAGAGATATTTGAGAAGGCAACAGCTCATAAAATCAACAACTTGTTTGCATCTCGTGGTAGTGAACCGATCAAACCTCAAAAAGATAAACTCAACCCTCATGCAGATACATGGCACATTTCACCTTGTAATGCACCCATTATAACTTATTCACTTTTATGTTTAGCTCCGAATGATTCGCAAGTTAAAAAAGCTGTTGAAGAATTGAAAAAGAAATGGACTAACAAACAAGGATGGTTCTGCCACTATTTTTTTGTTGAAGGTCAATTTAAAAAATTACAGGTGGGATGCCCAATGGCTGGACTAATGGCGCTTGAAGTGTTCTCAAAAGTTCCAGAACTAAAAGAATCGCTCTATGCTCAAAATGCCTATCATCCACTAAAATTCCACTATGAGTATGGAAAAACTATCTATTATTTTGGTCGTTCTAAACGTTTCTGGACCTTAAAATATCCCTTTATATGGTATAATGCATTGTATTTAGCAGAGGTGTTAACTCGTTTTAAATTTGTAAGAAATGAAAAGTTAGTCAAAGAATTAGTTGAGTGGATAGAGCACTCGCAGGATGAACAGGGACGGTTTATACCAACATCTATGTTCACGCATTACAAAAATTGTGATTTTGCTAATAAAAAAGAGCCATCTCCGTGGATTACTTTTCTATGCTGTAGAATATTAAAGAGGTGGTATGGTTAATATGAAGCAAAATTGAGGAAGTAGGTCTAACAAATTTCCTGAAGAGAAAAACAAATTGATTAAAGGAAGGGGCAGAGTGTGCTAAGAAGAGAGGAGTTAAATATTGCGATGAATGTAAGCAATGGCCGTGCGAATTTTTGAAAAGACCTGTCTTTGTTCCGGCAAATTTAAAAGAATTTAAAGAATTCATGAAAAAACACGAAAAGTGAACCAATTTATGGCAAAAGAAGAACACAAAGCACCATGGGAATGCACCTATGCAAAAGAAGATAAAAGTAAATGTAAAGCCGGAAACAAACCAAGATCTGATCAAGAATATTTTGAAATTTTGTATTTGTGCATCTTACAAGCTGGTTTGAATTGGGGTATGGTTAGAAAGAACTGGCTAAAAATAAAACAAGGATTTTACAATTTCAATATCAACAAATTATCTAAAACAACGATGAGTGAGCTTATTAAAAGACCTGGAGTTTACAATAACAAAAATCAAAAATAAAGTGGGAGTAATTGTAGCTAATGCAAAGGAATTTCAAAAGATAAAACAAAATTTGGGAGCTTTCTCAAATTTCTTAAAATCATTGAAGAGATTGGCAGACAAAGAAGTGATTAAACAGCTAACAAAACAATTCAAACATATAGGAAAATACACGGTAGAATATTATTTGCATTGTGTAGGATATTGGGAATAAACTATTATTTTAATAGTGGCTTTAGGGTGGAATGCTTCGTCGCTGTATAGTTAGAAAGACTAAAAATGAGTAAACAAAGCGAAAGATTAAACGCCATCAAACGCTTACAAACACTGCGGAACATCGGTCCTAAAATGGCAGAGAAACTTTATGCTTTGGGGGTTAAAACACCTGAGCAGATGATGAAGGAAGACCCAGAAGAGTTATTTGAACGATTGAAGATTATTGATAATAATGTAGACCCTTGTGAGTTATATGTATTCAGAGGAGCTATTTTAGATCTTCCTTGGTGGGAATGTAAAAATCTTACCAAAAGAAAAAAGTCAAAAAACAGAAGGAGGTGAAAAGTATGCCAGATAAAAAGTTAGCACCAGTGTGTGGACTATACTATATTGTGGAACCTGTGAATACTTGGAAAAGCAATGCCAGGGATGTGGCAATGTAGCTGGCAAGCCATTCTGGACTCTACAGATGAAGGTTGAAATTTGTCCAATGTATGATTGCTGTATCAACAAGAAGCAATTAGAGCATTGTGGGCTATGCGATGAATTTCCCTGTGAGACATTTAAGCTCTACGACCCATCTCTTGGGGAAGAAGAAGGAAAGAAATTGGTTCTTGCCCGGCAGAACGAACTTTTGAGAAGAAAGGAGATCGGAACAGAAAAGTGGCTTGAGGAGAAAGAGGCTTGCAAAAAATAGGGAGGATACTTATGGAATCCAAGATAAGCTTGATAATTAGTTTTCTATTTGTTGGTCTACTGGAGATTGGACTTTCGATCCCTCTCATACTGGAGAAAGTTCCACCAAATTACTTGTATGGATTTAGAACTAAAAAGACTTTATCAAATAAAGAAATATGGTATAAAGCGAATAAGTATACAGGGAAAGATCTATTAGTAATAGGTCTAATACTTCTGGTAGGGGCTCTTATATTATTGATATTTAGAGCTAAATTGTCAGTTCTTGTAATCGATTATGTTGGTTTAGTATTAATCTTAATCCCTCTCTTAATAGTTCTGGTGAGAGGGTTCAGGTATCTGAGCAAGCTATGAGCATTAAAGCTTCCATGGTAAAATTTAGCAAGAGAGAATTTAAGTCAATTTTATGAGATTTTGAAAGAGTCTAATTTAGGGGTATTATGAATATAGAGCAAAATGAAATATCTTTTGAGGAGACTTATTACCGCACTGTACAGTTTATATATTCTATAGCCTATCGCCTTACCGGCCAAGAAGAAAATGCCAGAGATTTAGTACAGGAAACATATATCAAGGCATGGAGTAAATGGGATCAGTGCCAGCACAAAGATAAGCCTTTACCTTGGCTCAGGAGAATATGCATAAACACTTTTATTGACCAGAAACGAAGAGAGATCGATATCACTTCTCTGGAAGGATTAGAAGAAGAAGGTAAAACTGTAGAGTTTGTGTCTGATCTTCCTTCACCCGAGGAGGAAATTGAAGCAGATGAAATGATAAAACAGGTTAAGGAATATTGTTTCACTGCCATCACTACTAAACTTCCTCTTTATCAACGGATTGCTTTTGTCTTAGTGGATATCTTTAATTTGAATATTGAGGAGGTAGCTAACTTATTGAATCGATCTGTTTATGCTACCAAAGCCTTACTCCACCGTTCAAGAGAAAATATCAACGCTTTTTTTGGCAATCGTTGCAGTCTTATTGCTCCTACCAATATCTGTAAATGCAAAGCTTGGCTCTCTTTTATGGGCCATGCTGCGGAGTTAAAAGAAAGAGCGCGGCCTGAATTTGCTCAAGAACCCAACTTTACTGACCCTCAATACAAAAATCAGAGCAGACCGGAGACGATGCAAAGAGTAATCTTCTTTTTTAAAAACCTACCCTTCTTAAAACCCCAGGAGGACTGGCTTAATGAAGTTGCTACCTTGCTGCGAAAACGCTACAATTTAAACCGCATCTTAAAGCAGAATCATTCGTCTATATTCTTAAGAAGATGAAGAAGAAATTGAAGTTAATGCCTGCACCCTTTATCGGTTGTCGGTATGGCAAAGAGGAACCTTTAATCAATACCTGTAAACGGATTGGCGCAGAGGCAACCATCTTTGAGACCACAAGTGCTAAAAAAGGATACGAGGAATTAAAGAAAATGCTTTGCCAAGGCGAACCTGCTTTTATCTTTGTGGATATGGTTTACTTACCGTATATGGCTATTCCTGAGACAGCTCATTTTGGAGGTCATACCATTGTTGTCTTTGGCCTGGATGAAGAGGAGGATAGAGGAGCCAGTTCTATCTTAAACCAACAGGCTTTAAATGCTTTAAATCCTTTAAATGAAGTAGCTGAAATGTTTGAGGCCTCGGGAAAGGTTTGGAGTGAAATTGCAAAGGAATCTCTCCCTGATTCCTGGCATACGCTTAAAAAGATAAGAGAATTATCATTTGAGAAGAATAGAATTTTTGAAGAGCAAGAAGCAGGGGCTTTAGAAAAAAAATGAAAAAGATTAATGTAGAATTGGACGATTTGAGAAATAAAGCAGAAGAGGAATTAGAAAAAGAGGATATTGCCTCTTTATTGGAAAATTTGAGACAGAAGATACTTGAATGTTATGAAATAGAGAGAAAGGCATTCCAAGTATCAAGTATTAAGTATTAAGTGAGACCATAAAATGAAAGGAGGTGATTACGATGCTTAAATGGATATTGATCGTAGGTTTGCTAATCGGGGTTGTTCTTGTGGCTCTGGCATATCGGATAATGAAAGGTCCTGACCTTAGCAAATATGAGGCTCTCAAAGAACCACGCATAACCAAAATACCCAACCAGAGAATGCTGGTGGTTGAGATAAAGGGCGACCCAAACATTGTGGCTAAGAAGGCTTTCGCTACCCTGTTTAAAACCTATTACCGATTAAAGAATAATCCCAAGAGATTTCAGCTTGCCCCTTGTGCCCGCTGGCCATTATCACTGGATACTCCGAAAAGTGAATGGATTGGTCGCTATGGCTTACCTGTCTCTGAAACTGCCCAATTGCCGGATAATTTCAAGCAAAACCCCAATATGAAAGTTGAGATTAAAGACTGGGAATACGGGGATGTTGCCGAGATTCTTCATATTGGCCCTTATAGCGAAGAGGCTCCCACCATAGAAAGACTACATAACTTCATCAAAGAGAATGGCTACAAAATAATCGGCGAACACGAAGAAGAATACCTTAAAGGCCCTGGGATGTTTGGAAAAGGCAACCCCAAAAAATACTACACCATTATTCGTTTAAAAGTCGCAAAGTAACTGTCCACCAATCTCATTTTCAAACAAAAAGAAAAGGAGGAAGCAATTTGGCAGAGCGGCTGGGAGATGTATTACCCTAAAGGAGTTCATAATCCAGACCATACGATACTTTGTTTGCGTCCAGTTGTTGCGAAATATTATCATCAGTTGAAGTTTGCTCAATTCAGTTTTACACCCAAATCATGAAATATGACAAGAGATAAAGTTCTTACCAAAGAACTCAAAAAGAGATGGATGATTATTCATACATTTGGACTTTGTGCAGATATAAATCCAAGAGTTTCTGTTAAAGCAATTGAAAAAGCAAAAGAGTTTCTAGAAGCAGATAGCGGGGCATGTCTATGGGACAGAACAATAATTTATCTTGGCTATATCGGTTCGCTATCAAAGGAATATGCTAGACAGATTTTTCCGGTTCTTGAAAAGGCATTGATTAAAGTTCCGGGTCAAACAAAGACCATCCTTGAAAGTTTCGAAAGGATGACTGTAGTAGAGGATGATGAAATAAATAGAAAGATTTTAGAGTACGCTCTAGAATATATGAATTATTCAAAATCATCTGTTCGTTCAAAAGCATCAAAAATTCAAAGGTTTCTGACTGAAAACAAACGATGATATGAGAAAAAAAACGATTGATGTAACTTTAAAGGAGGTTATTAGACTTTCAGAAGAAAAAGTACCATTTGCACAGTTAGATAAAATCTCTTATGAGATTAGCAAATCATTATTGGATACCCCCAAAGATGGATTTAAGTTAGTAGATAAATTGTGGAAGGAAGTAAGGAATAAAGAAGTAAAATCAAATATTGATCTGTTAAAGATCTCGGCAATGGTTGTGGTGCTTTCCAATATTCTAGGGATATTATCCCAAAAAGATTTTGACAAATCAATAGGTAAGATTGAAAGATACAATATTGAAGGTGGTGCATGGTATATCACAGATAATCTCGCTACAAGAGCAGTTAGGCATTGCTATAGCGCATCCCAAGATAAACTTGCAAATAGGGTTGAAACATGGATAAAGAACAAAAACAAGTGGCATAGACGACTTGGTATTGTATCTGCACTGGTGGGAGTAAAATATTGCGATATAGATGTTGAGTGGTGTCTAAATATTTTACAGGATATGATCCCCCAAGAGGAATTGATTGTGAATAAAGCTATTGCTTGAACATTACGAGACCTTTCAAAGAAATATCCTGATAAAATAAGGAGATTCATTGAGCAATACAGAAATTCTCAAGATAAACATATAAAATATATAGTTAAATATGGAGGAAGAAAACTCACATGGTAAAATTTAGTGAAAAAGAATTTAAGTCAATCTTAAACAGACATAAATTCATAGATAGCTGGTTCTGGGACAGATATAGCATTAATCCTTATAATGGCTGTCAATTTGGCTGTGTTTATTGCGATTCAAGGAGTGAGAAATATCATCTGCCTTTAGATTTTGAGAACAACATTGTTATAAAGAAGAATGTAGGCAAGATGCTTGATAAAAGACTGGCTAATGCAAGGACGCTATTGCCAGATGTTGTAGCATTATCAGGCACTTGCGACCCCTATCAACCAATAGAGACAAAATTTAAGAATACAAGACAATGTTTAGAAATTCTTGAAAAACATAAATACCCGGTGCATATTCTGACAAAATCAAGATTGGTCTTAAGGGATTTGGAGCTATTAGAGAATATTGGCAAAAATAATTGGAGTTGCGTCTCTGTAACTATTACTACGCTAAATTCTCAAACAGCAAGATTCTTAGAAGAGAAAGCCCCCTCACCAGAGATAAGATTTGATATAATAAAAACAATAAAAGACAAGACAAAGTATATTCAAGTAGGTGTATTACTTATTCCTGTTGTTCCATTGTTGGCTGATTCTGATAGTGATTTAGAAACAATGGTAGAGAAGGCAAAGAATAAAGGAGCAGATTATATTCTCTTTGGTGGAGGAATGACGATGAGGGATATGCAAGCAAAGTGGTTTCTGAAACATTTAAAAGAGATGTATCCAGAGTTTTTAGAAAGATACGAAGACCTTTATCAATTCAAATACAATCCTAATTTTTATGAGGGAACTTATGAGCCAAAGAAAAACTATACTCTGACGAAAAACAAAAAATTGTTTGCCTTATGCACAAAGCACAAAATACCTTACCGAATAAAACGATTTATTCCCGATGATTTTAGAAGAGAAAATTACCTAATTGCTGAGAAACTTTTAAATGAAGCCTACGAACTCCAAATACTTGGCAAAGCATGGAGCAATACCCACTGGGCAGGACAGAATATACAAAATCTAAAAGAACCCATTATAGATGTTGCCAAAAGAGGTGATTTACCGAAGATTAGAAATGTGAACGCTGAAATAGAGAAATTTATTAGAAAGGATTTGGAAAAGAATTAAAAAAACCGATAACACTTTACCCATCTGAAGTAAATTAGGGTGTAAGTAAGGAAAAATGGGAAAGTTGGAAATATTTCTCTTGACAAATGATTTTTATGCAGTTATAATGCATAAAAAATAGAAAATTTGTGTATTAAGAGATTAAACTATGGAACTTAAAGATATAAAACAGATCTTAATTGACCAAAAAGAAGAATTAGAAGATTCCTTAAAAGGGAAAAAGATTATTGAAAGAGAGGTTTTAGGGGAATATAAAAAATCTCTAAAATCCTCTTTAATCAAAATAATCACTGGACCAAGAAGAGCTGGGAAATCAGTTTTGGGCTATGAGATGTTAAAAGATAAAAATTTTGCCTATGTAAATTTTGATGATGAACGGCTTTTTACTTTAGAAACTAAAGACCTGAATTTAGTTCTTCAGACAATTTATGAGATATATCAAAAACCCGATTTTATCTTTCTTGATGAAATCCAGAATGTTAATAATTGGGAACTTTTT
>JBFMDZ010000094.1 GCA_040753555.1 bacterium | reverse complement strand
ATCGCTTACTTGACAAAAATGCAAAATCTTTTTATCATTAAGAGAATGGAGAATAGTGTGGTTAAGGATTATGCCCAAAATCTCATTAAGTTTTTAGCAAATGGAAAAAAAACAAAGGTGAGGATAAAAAGATTCCTAGATTTTCCAATAGATAGGCTCTCTTCCCTTCATCTTTTAGCCCTATCCTCTATTGTAGGCGATAATAGCAATAATGCGGCAGAGGTCATTAAGAAATCAGAGGGTTTTCTTAATAAAATAATAAAGGAGAGCAATTTGGCTACTATAAAAAGGCTTTCAAATGTATCTGGTTTTTTGTCCTCTTCCCTACAAAGCGAAGAGCTTCTTAATATCATTATGAAATCAGCCCTCTCTGAGCTAAAAGGTGAAACAGGTTCTTTGATGCTACTTGATAGGGATAAAAAGGAGCTTTCAATAAAAGCCTCTGTTGGACTTTCAGAAGATATTATAAAGACAACAAAAACAAAAATAGGAGAAAGGATAGCAGGAAAGGTCGTAGAGACAGGAAAACCCCTTCTTTTAAACAAATCAAAGAGTAAGATAAAATCAGCCCTCTGTGTTCCGCTTTCTGTAAAGGATGAGACCATTGGCATCCTTTCTGTAAATAGAATGAATAACATTAGCCCATTTACCCAATATGACCTTTCTATTTTATCATTTCTTGCAAACCTTGCAGCAGCCGCAATTATCCACACAAACCTGACATCTGAGATAAAGAGTGCATACCTTGCTACAGTAAAAACACTAATTGCCGCAGTTGAGGCAAAAGACCATTACACAAGGGGTCATTCAGAGGCTGTTGCAAGATACACAAGCTCAATTGCCAAAGAATTTCATCTCTCTCCTGAGGAAATTGAAAGGCTTTATATTGCAGGTCTTCTTCACGACATTGGAAAGATAGGGATAAAGGAGGATATTTTACTTAAGCCAGGTAGATTAACCAATGAGGAATTTGAGGCAATAAAGGAGCATCCAGTGATTGGGACAAAGATATTAGAGCCTGCTGGTTTTCACAAGGATGTTATGACCGCTGTTTCATACCATCACGAAAGACCCGATGGAAAGGGCTATCCCTATGGAGAAAAGAATGGAAATATCTATATAGGTGCTTCTATAATCAATGTTGCAGATGCCTTTGATGCTATGACATCTGAGCGTCCATATAGAAATGCTTTGTCTATTGAGGAGGCAGCAGCTGAGCTTAAAAAGAATGCAGGAACCCAGTTTAACACAGATGTGGTTGAAAAATTTCTCATAATCTTAAAAAGAAAGGGAGCAATAAAATAAATTCAAAATGCAAAATGCAAAATGCAAAACTAAAGATGGAGATTAAAAATTATAATAGACGAAACAAAATTTCAACTACATTGTTTGATGTAATTAAATACCTTTTAACTATTATTGTGATAGGAAATATTCTTGAAAGATTTGATCTTAAAGGGGCATTGGCTGGTTTTGTTTTAACAATAGGTATAGGAATAATTGCATATTTTATAACGCCAGAAGAGGAGGATTAAAAGATGGAGGCTATCTATGTCGTATCTATAGGACTCATTATTGTGGGTTTGATATTAATAGGGATTTTTAAATATCAAGAAACACATACGAAAAAGTTGAAATAAATGTAAGTTTGTTTTGCACTTTGAATTTTTAAGATGCCTGAAGTAATAAAAATTGGCGAGATAATGCCCCAGCTTAAAGATGAAAAGCTAAACATCCGTCAAGCTGCAGCATTAGCACTTGGTCATATAGGAGAACCTGCTATCCCAGAGCTTATTTCAACCCTCTCTGATGGACAAAAGGAGGTTCGTTCTGCTGCTGTTTTTGCCCTAACCCAGATAGGAAAAAAGGCAATACCTGCTTTGATTGATGTATTGCAAAATTCAGGGGATAGAAACACAAGCCTAGCAGCTTTAGAAACGATTGGGTTAATTAAGGCATCTGAGGCTGTTGATATTGTTTCTCAAAGATTAGCTGATCCTGACAAATTTATAAGAAGACAGGCTGCAATAACCCTTGGTCAGATTGAAAACCAATCTGCAATTGAGCCTTTAAAAAATGCATTGAATGATGATGAGCCAATTGTTCGGCAGGCTGTTGTGGTTTCATTGGGTCAGATAGGAAACGATAATGTAGCAGATTATCTTATAAGTAGGCTTTCTGATTTTAGTAAGCCTGTAGTCTCTGCAGCCTGTGTTAGCCTTGGAAGGATTAAAAGTGAAAAAGCAGTAATTCCCCTCTCTCATCTTTTAAAAGACCAGGATCCATCTTTAAGAGAGTCTGCTATTGTTGCTTTGGGAAGAATTGGAAAATCTTCTATAAAATTCCTTGTAAATTCTTTGAATGATACTGACCCCTCTGTTAGAAAGGCTGTAGGAAAGGCATTGGGCAGGATTGGAAAACCAGCTGTATCTATAGTTATTAAAAAAACAAAGGATGATAATCCAGAGACCAGATCTTCTGCTTTAATAGCTCTGGCAGAGATGGAAGAGGAGGATGCCATACCAAGCATTGTTAAAGCCCTGCAGGATGAAAATCCAAGCGTTAGGGCAACAGCAGTTATTGTTTTAAAAGACTTAAAGGCAGAAAGCGAAGCAGGTGCTTTGGCTAAAAGGCTTGTCATTGAAGAGGATGAAGGTGTAAAATCAGCTTGTATCCTTACATTAGGAGACCTGGCAAAACCAGAAACCATTTCAGCACTTACAACAGTTATGAATGCTCCAAATAAAAATATAAGGGTTGCATGTGCCACATCCCTTGCCAAAATGGGAGAGGCTGTTGTTCCTGTTCTTATATCATCCCTTTCAAGCCCAAATGCATTTATAAGGGAAACAGCTGCAATTGCTGCTGGACAGCTAAAAAATCCTGATTTGGTTGCTCCATTGATAGAGAGGCTTGGCGATAACCATCCGTATGTTCGTCATTCATCTATTCAAGCATTGATAAGGATAGGAGAACCAGGTATTGTTAGACTTACCAGGGCATTGGGCGATGGAAACCTTTATGTAAGAGAGGGAGCAGCTAATGCACTAGGCTCAATTGGAAAGGGAGCTATTCCACATCTTATGAAAGCACTCTCTGATAGCCATCCCTATGTTCGTGAGGCAGCTACTATTAGCTTGGGAAAGATTGGAAAGGATGCTGTCGGTCATTTGATGAACGCCCTTGAGGATGATAAATGGTATGTAAGAGAGGCATCTGCATTAGCACTTGGTCAAACAAAGGATGCTGATGCTTCTACTGCCCTTATCAAAGCCTTAACTGTTGTTGGAGATTACCATCCATATGTAAGGAAGGCATATGTTACAGCATTAGGTGAGATAGGGGATAGAAAGGCTGTTCCTGCAATAATTGAAAGGCTTAAGGATAACGAGTGGTATATCAGGCAATCTGCTGCAATTTCCCTTGGTAAAATTGGAAGCAAGGAGGCAATCCCTGCTTTAACAAGGTCACTAGCAGATTCTGACCCTAGGGTAAGCAAGGCAGTTACAACAGCTTTGGGTCAAATTGGTCAACCAGCTGTTTCTCAAATAATAGAGCGTCTTGGTGTAAAGACAAGAAAAACTGAGGATTTTCGCTTTCCAGTGCCTCAAATGGAAAGGGAAGAGGGATTTTATCCATCTATACCAGAAAAAAAGGAGGAGCAATTTGAATTTCCTCCTCCAGCACAAGAGAAGGTAGAAGAAGAGTCTAGCTATGGAGGATTTCCATTTTTTCCTCCTTCTCCTGCACAGGGTTTTGAAGAGGTGCCACCACAAGAGGCACAAGTGCCTGCTTTGGTAGAAGAAAGTGCTAAAGATATAATTGCTAACAAGCTTACAGGTCTTGATGAGGCTACCCTGAAATACATTATAAGCCTTATCCCAAAGGATAAAGATATAAGCAAAGAGGAGCTAATAAAAATGGTTATGGAGGAAACAGAAAAACAAAAAAGGGAGATAATGGAAAAAGCAGAGAATTTAAGAGAGAAGGTAGATGGAAGGTTTCAGACAATTATAGAAAAATTGATGTGAAAAGAGAAAAAATAGAACTTTGCTTTAAATGGCATGTTTGAAATAAAGTGGATATTTGAACGGATTATAAAAGGTGAGTATTACTTTTCAAAACATGGAGATTGGGAAAGACAAAATGATAATCTTGCAATTGCAGAGATTGAGGAAGCCTTAATGAGAGGTAGAATATTAGAACAATATGAAGATACAGGAAGGGGAGAAAGCTGCTTGGTTGTAGGATTTACAGAAACAGGAAAACCAATACATATCGTTTGTGGTAGAAGAGGAGATTGGTTGGTGATAATAACTGTGTATATACCTCGTCCACCAAAATTTAAAACACCTTATGAAAGGAGTGAAAAATGAAGGTTTGTAATTTTTGTGGGAACAAAAATTTTAGAGGAAGGTATGTCCAATATATCTACAAACATAATGACCGTTTCCTTGTGGTAAATAATGTTCCCTGTGAGGAATGTGAATATTGTCAAGAACAGTATTTCTCTGCAGAAACTTTAAGGAAGATTGAGGAAGATTTCAATGCTGTATATCTTTCTGGTAAAAAGGCTAAAAGGGAAACTATACTTCCTATAGAAGAATTTATAGAGATTTAAATTTTTGCTGAGGTTGAATTATTATGCCAAGGATAAAGAGGATAACAAGGAAAGAGATAAGAAGGGATGAATTGTTTGAGGCAATTCAAAAAACAGGGCTTTATATCAAGGAAAATCCTCATAAAATAAAGGTAGGAGGGGCTATTTTAGGAGGAGCCATTCTTCTTTTACTAGCCCTAAACTTCCTTATAAAAAGGGCAATAAATACACCAGGTGAGGAACTTTCTCATGCTATATTCTCTTACCATTATTCAGAAGATGATGCAAGGCTTGCAAGTGGGATGGGACAATTTCAATCCTTTATTTCAAAGCATAAAGGAGGAGGCCTTTCTGATATTGCTATGCTTTACAAAGGTGCATCAGAGAAGGGACAAAAGGGCTATGCAACAGCAACAGAAACCCTCAAACCCCTTTTAAAAAATAAAAATAATGTTATTTCTTCATCTAGCCTGGCTAACCTTGCAAATATTGAGGAGGAAAAGGGAGACCTCAAGAAGGCAATAGAATACTATAAAATGCTTGAGCTAAAGGATGATTATTTAAAGAAATATGCAAAAGAGAGGATAGGCAATCTTACTAAAATTGGAACACCTTCTTCCAGCCTACCTTAATCTTTCTGACGATGATTTTTTAAGGAAAAAAGATGCCCTTTATGAAATCCTTAAGGAATGCAGGCTTTGTCCAAGGAAGTGCAGGGTTAATAGAATAAAGGGAGAAATTGGGTATTGTAAGGCACCAAAGGATCTCATTGTTTCATCTGTAAGCCCACATTTTGGAGAAGAAGATGAGCTTGTTGGAGAAAATGGCTCTGGAACAATATTTTTTTCCCATTGTAGCTTAAGGTGTATATTTTGCCAGAATTATGAAATAAGCCATTTTGGATATGGAAAAGAGATAACAGAGAATGAACTTGCTCTTAAAATGATTTTCTTACAAAAAATAGGGTGTCATAATATAAATCTTGTAACACCAACACACTATGTTCCACAAATTGTTTCTGCTATATATCTTGCCTCTAAAAATGGTCTTTCTATACCAATAGTTTATAACTCAAGTGGATATGAGAGGGTTGAAACATTAAAATTCCTTTGTGGAATAATAGACATCTATATGCCTGATATGAAGTATTCAGAAAGAGAACCTGCTTCTGTTTATTCAAATGCACCCGATTATTTTGAGGTTTCAAAGAGCGCAATAAAGGAGATGCACAATCAAGTAGGAGACCTTATTGTAGAAAAGGAAATTGCAAAAAAAGGGCTTCTTATCCGCCATCTTGTTCTTCCAAATAATGAGGCAGGAACACACAATATCCTTGAATTTATTGCTTCTTTGTCAAAGGATACCTATATAAACATTATGGACCAATACAGACCATTATATCAGGCAAATAGGTTTCCAAAAATAGCAAGAACAATAAAATATGATGAATACCAAAAGGCAATAAGTGAAGCAAAGAGGGTTGGGTTGTATAGGGGGTTTTAGAATAATTTTGAGTTTTTAGTTATGAAGGTAATTGTTTTTTCTATTAGGGCTGGGATGGGGCATATTAAGGCAGGAGAGGCAATTTGCAGCGCAATAAATACATTAGATGGAAATTCTGCAAAATCCTATATTCTCCTTGAAAATACAATTCTTGGCTGGTTTATCAATTTTTCATATCTATGGATGGCAAGGCATGCTCGATGGCTTTGGAGCCTTCTTTATAAGCAAAAAATATTCTACTCTAATACAGGGTATATTGATAAAGGAATAAAAAATGAGGTATTAAGGATAATTGGGGCGGAAAAACCTGATTGTGTCTGTTCAACCCATCCATTCATTACATCTGGCATTTCAAGAATAAAAAATAGAAATTTCAAAATTATATCAATTGCAACAGACTTTGATTGCCATCCAATAGGGATAAAAGGCAATGTTGATCTTTTTATTGTGCCACACAAAAGCACAAAAGAGCTTCTTTTAAAAATGGAAATAGAAGAAGAAAAAATAAAGGTAATTGGAATTCCCATATCCCTTAAATTTTCAAAGAATAGCAATGGAAAAAAGGATGATTTTGGTTTCAACAAACATCCAATTATCCTGGAGATGGGAGGAGGATATGGACTTGGACATATAGAGAGGTTTATCCCACAATTGGCAAAGGATAGGGAGCTATTTCAAGTAATAGTTATTGCAGGGAAAAATAAGGGTCTTAAAAAGAGGCTAGAGGTTTCTCTTAAGAAATATGGAATAAGTGGAAGGGTGTTTGGCTTTGTTGATAATGTTTATGAGCTTATGGAAATATCTGATATTATTATTGGAAAGCCAGGTGGTGTAGGGATTATGGAGGCATCTAGCAAGGGGCTTCCTATTGTTATTACAGAGGTAGTGCCAGGTCAGGAGGAGGCAAATGCAAAGATTTTAATAGACGAAGGAGTAGCTATTATGCCAAAATATAATGATATACCCGATGTTTTAAAAGAGCTTTTACAGAATAAAGAAAAGATAAAGGAAATGAAAGAAAATGCTTTAAAATTTTCAAAGCCCTATGCAAGCCTAGATATTGCAAAGGCTATCCTTAAGGAGGGATGAATATGAAGAAAGAAATTCTTGAGGTTCTAGAGAACGATGCTAAGGCATCCAATGAGAAGATAGGGACTATGCTTGGGATGTCTGGTGATGAGGTAAAGAAAGAGATTGAAAAGCTTGAAAGCGATGGGGTTATTATAAAATACAAGACCATCATTGATTGGGAAAAGACAATAGAGGAAAAGGTCTTTGCCTTTATTGATGTAAGGGTTACACCAGAGAGGGATAGGGGTTTTGATGCTATTGCAGAGAGGATTTGCCAATACCCTGAGGTTCACTCCCTCTATCTTATGTCTGGTGCATATGATTTTGCTGTTGTAGTAAGTGGAAAGTCAATGAAGGAGCTTGCCTATTTTGTTGCAGAAAAGCTTGCCATAATAGAGAATGTTCAATCAACAACAACCCACTTTATCCTTAAAAAATACAAGGTAGATGGTGTAAAATTAGAGAAAGAAGAGGATAAGAGGATACAAATGATGCCTTGACAACCATTACTTGCTTAATTTATACTTTTTATTATGTTAGTAAAGAAAGATATAATTGAGGAATATGGGCTTCATAGCACAGATACTGGCTCGACAGAGGTTCAGGTTTCTATATTTACCGCAAGGATTAACAACCTAACAGGCCATTTTAAAGCAAATAAAAAGGATTTCCAAACAAGAAGAAGCCTGATAAGGCTTGTTAATAAAAGGAGAAAACTTCTTGATTACCTCAAAAGGAAATCAAACAAGAGATATGCTTCTCTCATTAAAAAGCTTAAGATAAGAAAGTAAGTATATCATATCTTTATTCTTAACCAAACTTACGCGACCATCCCCTTAAAAATGCCATTTTTTGTACGTGTTTAGCTAAAGCTAAACAATTAAACAAAGCGATTTCTGGCTCTTTGATGAGGAAGCTTTAACACATATTAAGGAGCTAAACACATACATCCGAAGCACGAAACAATATCTGAATTAAGCACGAAATCCGAAGCACGAAGCACGAAACAATATCTAAATTCAAAATTCTAAACATTAGAGTTTTCAGAATGGTTTGTATCTATCAACTCCAACCAATATTTACTCTCTTTTGCTTCTTTACGG
>JBFMDZ010000093.1 GCA_040753555.1 bacterium | reverse complement strand
TGGTAGAGAGAATAAGGGAAAAGGGAGGGAACATAGGCTTTGATGCCTCAAATAATGAATATTGTGACCTAATATCTGCAGGTATTATTGACCCGGCAAAGGTTACAAGGGTTGCATTGCAGAATGCCGTATCCGTTTCAGGCCTTCTTCTAACCACAGAATGCCTTGTAACAGAGATCCCAGAAAAGGAAAAGATGCCTCCAATGCCCCCAGGTGGCGGAATGGGAGATATGTATTAAAAAGGCAAAAAATAAAATTGGAATTCGGGATAGAAAGGATAAACATAAAATTTTACCCTTTTCCCGAATTCCAAACCTCTAATTCTTAAATTTTGAAATTCAAAATAGGACAGCTAAACACATAGATGGAGAAAAAAGCTATTTTACTTAGTCTAGCCTTTATGCTTTTAAAAGACTGGAGTATTACCGAGGCTGAAAGGCAACTGGCAGAGAAATTTTGCCCTTCCTTATAGCTTCATTTAGGCGTCCGATATTGGTTTTTCTATGGAAGGAAGTGCCATATTTTGGGATTTAAAAAATAATTCTTTACAAAATGTATCCAAGGGCTTATACTTTTATAAATTAAAGGCAGATGTGATTTTTCTGACATAAAGTCTATGATTATAAAATAGGAGGTAAAGAGATGGAAAGAAGGATTATTGGGATAGTTTTTGGGATAATGGTTGCAGTATCAACCATTTGGGCAGAGGAGCAGAAAGGGACACTTACCCTTGAGCCTATTTGGGAGAAGGAATTTGAAGATGGGCTACGCGAGGTCTGTGAGCTAGAGCCAACCTCGGTTGGAACAAAAACAAGGGGATTGGCTGAGCCCTCTTTTTCCCTTAAGGCAGTTGAGACAGGGAATGGGGTAATAAAGTTTTTTAATGAAGAGGGAAAGGTGTCTCTTAAGGTAAAGAAAGAAAGAGAAAATGAATGGGTAGGCATCTCAAAGAATGGAAAGTATGTTAAGATTCAGGCAATCAATGACCCTAAAGCATACTATAAAACAGGAGAAACAACCCTTGAGCTAAAAGACCACAAGGGAAATACCCTCTATAAGATAGATGGGGTTCCCGACTGTGCTGAAATATCTCCCAATGGTGCAATTGTGGCAACCTGTCCTTCCTTCCCAGGCCATATCTCAGATTATTACATTGGTCTATCATTCTACAGCCCTTCGGGAAGCCTTACCAAGCGAATAGATAATATAAAATTAAGTGGCGCATCTGCCTTCTCTAAAGATGGCAGCCTCTATGTGACAGCATCTATTCTAGAAAAAAGGGATGAGTCATTCAAGGGTAGAAAAAACAGCCTGGTTGTGTTTAACACAAAAGGGGAAGAGCTATGGAGATATAACATAGATAATATGGTAAAATTTTATAATATCAAAATCTCTGATGATAAAAGGTTCATTGCAGTATGTTCTCGGGGCCCTCAGGAAGATAATCCAGAAGGACACCACGGTCCATCATATCTGCATATCTTTAATAAAGAAGGCAACCTCCTTGGCACATATAGTGTGGAGTTTAGATATGAAACAACCGGGATTTTGGGAAGAAGGAAAGGCTATCTTTCTTTCTCTCCTGAGGGAGATTATTTAGCCACTACTGATTACCGAAATCTCTATTTCTTTGATACAAATAGAGGAGAGCTTTTGTGGAGCCATTCTTTTGGTTTTCCCTTCTGTATTTATTCTGTAAGCCTCTCATCAGATGCTAAGCTTATCGCCGTAGGTGGTATATATGAAGTTCCTAATGCACGGAGTGACCGATATATCTGGCTATTTGATAAATCGGGCAATAAGATTATGGAAAAGAACATTGGAAAGTCATATACGGGAGATGTTATTTTAAACCTTAGCCCTGATGGAAAACAATTGTTTATGACAACATATGAGAAGACTGTTTTCTTTAATCTAAAATAAACCTTAAGGAGGTGATTATCTAATGAAAGATTTGATTAAAAAGGCAAGCTTGGGTTTATTCCTAACCGGAATGCTCATCATCCCATTATCCCTATCTGCCATTCCCTGGCCGGTTGATGTTATTCCAAATGATAAGGAATGCTTTGGTGGCGCATATATGGATTATCGAACCGAGGGTCTAGGAGGGGCTAAATTATTCCACCATGGGGTTGATATTGCCGTAAATAAGGAGGGAGGAAGGGTCAACTACACATCTTCTAATAATGGGTATATAGCAGAGATATATACTATTGGCGATCCAAAGTTTTATTGGATCAGCGTTGAGGAAACCCTAAATGGTCCTTCTGCCTGGTATTATGGACATACTGATGATTTTAAACATCAAGATGGTAAAAAGTGGGAAGAAGGTCTTCCCGTCTCCAAAAACGACCGACTGGGCAAGATCGTAGACTTTCCAGGCGGGATTGGATTAGGCGGCGACCACCTGGAATTTGGGAAATGGCAGAACCAGACCGATGAACAAGGTATCCATATAGGCCTGCTTAATCCTTTGCAGATTCTTGATAACTATAGTGATACCCGACCACCAAAGTTTCATAAAGACTGGCATTTTTTAAGCCAAGATACTGGAGAATACCTAAAGAAGAAAAAGCTTACAGGCAAGGTTGATATAATCGTTAGGGTAAATGACCAGACAAAGGATAATTGGGGTCAGTGGTGGGATGATGCGGGGATATACAAAATAGGGTATCAGGTGTTTAACAAGGCCAAGACATTGGTTTTGTCTTCCCAAAAGATTCTTATGGAGGCAAAGGGGGTTCAGCCTTCCAATAGCCTGATTGATGTGGTTTATAGCATAGGGCTTTCGGATAACACAAATTTTTGTTATATTGTTACCAATACCGATAATGATGGGGTAATTGAGGGATCTGACCAGAATGAGTGCTTAAACACCACTGACCTTCCCGATGGTGAGTATACAATTCAAGTTACTGCCTGGGATGTTGCTTTAAATTCTACAAGCGAGGAAATGGATGTAGTTATATCCAATAATACATCTCTTAAGTTTAAGGTAAAGGATGAAAGTGGAAATCCGGTTTATAATGCATCTGTTGTACTTAAAGAATACGATGAGGTTATAGGAAGTGGGACAACAGATATTGATGGATATGTAATAATTTCTAATATTCCTGTTGGCAATTATACAGTAGAGATATCCAAGAGCGGATTTATCTCTAAAACAGAAACAATCTATGTAGAAACTTGGGGTCAAACAAATATCATCAGCGATATCTCCATAGAAAGACCAGGTTATATCACAGGAACTGTAAAGGATAGTGTAACGGGAGCAAAGATTAAAGGAGCAGAGGTAAAAATCTCATCCGGGGATATTGTTTATACAGATGAAAACGGCGTTTATCTGGCAACCCTTAATCCTGGAACCTACCATTTGTATGTCTCTAAACCAGGCTATGTTGAAAAGGCAGAATACTGGGTAGTTGTAAAATCAGCTGAGGGAACATACAAGGATTTTCTTTTAGACCCTTATGGCTCTATTTTAGGCAGGGTTACTAATTCTAATGGAAATCCGATTACAGGAGTAAATATAGAGGCAATAAACACGGGATTATTTACAACCACAGATATAAATGGAAATTATAAGCTTGGCTTACCTCCTGGAACATACGACATTAAGGCAAGTAAATATGGATATGCAAATCAAGTTAAAGAAAGAATTGTGGTAAATCCAGGCCAAGAGACTTTAGGCATTGATTTTGTATTGAAGGATGTGGATGTTACCCCTCCTACTATTCCATTGGTAATTGATGATGGCATATATACCAATAATCCTAGCCAACTCCATGCAACCTGGTCATCCTCTGACCCAGAATCAGAAATAGTTGAATATCAATATGCTATTGGAAGCACCAAGGGTGGAACTGATATAGTGAATTGGACCTCTGTAGGAACAATGACCAGTGTAACAAAAACTGGTTTAAGCCTTATTGAGAAAAAGACTTATTATTTTAGTGTAAAGGCAAAAAATAAAGAAGGGTTATGGTCTAACCCTGGCTATTCAGATGGGATAGCCCTAGATATAACCCCACCTGATACATTTATAAGCACTACTTTTGTCATAGAACCCTATATTTTTTATGGTTGGTATGGAGAAGATAATTTAAGTTCCAGCCTTTATTACTCATATAGATTTAATGATTCTAGTTGGTCATCCTGGATTAGCCAAACCTCTTTAGGATTTGAGTTGGTTAATGGCACCAATACATTTGAGGTAAAGAGTAAAGATGGGGCAGGAAATGAAGATCTTACCCCCTGCAAAGATATTTACTATATAGAATCAGTAGACACAACCCCTCCTTATATCATTCTACCAGAGGAAGAGCCAGAAGTAGTTAGCCCAGGACAAACTGTGACTTTAACCGCTCGGATAACCGATGATGTAAGTGGTGTTGCCTTAGTTATTATTGACCTTTCACCCATTGGTGGTTTATCTAATCAAGCGATGTCTGGGGATAATGGGCTTTATACTTACCAAACTATAGTCTCAACAAATACATTACCCGGAACAAAAACCTTAAATATAACCGCAAAGGATAAAAAGGGAAGTTCAAGTACAGCAGGAATAATTTTATTTGTCGATACGCCTCCTGCTACACCAAGTATAAAAGATTCAGGGGAGTATACCACAAATACTACCCAGCTTTGTGTTTATTGGTTATCTTCTGATCCAGAGACAAGGATAGCAGAATATCAATATTGCATTGGAACAACCATAGGAAGAACAGATGTAGTCAATTGGAAATCAGCAGGATTAGCTACCTCTATAACCGAAAGGGATTTAAATCTGACAGAAGGCAGAACTTATTACTTCACGGTAAAAGCAAAGAATGGGGTTGGGTTATGGAGTGAGCCAGGATATTCTGATGGGATAACCATTGATTTTACCCCACCCGATACATTTATCACCGCCTTCTTCCAAGGCTCGACAATATTTAAGGAAAGAGATGGTTCTCCTAGTGCAACCTTCATTTGTGAAGGAAAAGATAACCTCTGTCCCCAGGATAAGCTTATGTATTCATATAGGTTAAACCAAGGTCTTTGGTCTGATTATACGGGTATAACTAGCGCTTTTTATCCAAATCTTGCTCAAGGAACTTACACATTCTATGTTAAATCTAAAGATATGGCAGGAAATATAGACCAAACACCAGCAACAATAACATTTTTTGTTGATATAACCCCTCCGGTCATTACCAATCCCAAAGCCTCTCCCGATTCGGTAAGCCCAGGCCAATCCGTAAAACTAGAAGCCTATGTGGTTGATGAGACAAGTGGAATTGGCTCGGTTACCATTGACCTTACCCCAATTGGTGGCTTATCCAATCAAGAAATGTCTGGCTCGGGAAATGGAACATATACCTACACCTATACCATTCCCAATTCTGTATCCCTTGGAACAAAGAGCTTGACTATTACAGCAAAGGATAATGCCGACAACCCTGCGACAGCCCAGATAGTATTGAAAATAGAGAAATCTTATATGAAACAATTAACCACAGAGCCAACCTATGATATAGACGGTCATTGGTCACCAGATGGAGAAAAAATCGTATTTACCTCATACTACCCACATTTCCAGATGTGGGTGATGGATAAGGATGGTCAGAATAAGAAGAAGATACTCGATGACGGATACAACCCATCGTTCTCTCCTGATGGGAAGATGTTGCTCTTCTCTCCCCATCGAGATTTTAACACATCTGTCTCTGGCTTCGATATCTATGTGATGAAGAATATAAATGGAGTAATTGAAAAAGGAGAAGAACCTATCTTTGTCAAACTGAGCGATACTGGAAAGAACTATAATCAGTTTCCATCCTGGTCACCAGATGGCAGAATGGTTACCTTCAATGCCGCCAATCTTGGTGAGGCATTCAAGATATGGATCTTGACCAATGCTTATGATGTGATAAATGATGGGGCTGATTGCTCATTTAAGATAATAGATCCAGGCCTGGGCAATGTTATCTATCCTCTCTGGTCGCCTGATGCCAAAAGGATGGTTTTTATCAAAACAGGAGATGGGTACTGGTTGACCGCAGACAGTGAGGTATGGATGATAACCAATATAGATGATGTGATCAAAAAAGATGCCTCTCCTGATCTGGTGAATATAAGCAACTATCCTGGGTGTGATGATATGGGAGGATTCTCACCCGACCAAGAGAAATTTCTCCTTGCCTCAACCAGAGATACCCCTAAAAAAGGTATCAGCTTGCTTGATTTCTACAACCTTCCCTATTCTAAATATATGGCTTTAAAAGAATCTTTTTCCAAGAAAGCCTTTGATCACAAAGGCATAACGAGTAGTCTCAATCTTGACCTCTTTGTTATAGAGAACATAAAAGGGGTGATCAATGACCAAGAAGCTCAATTAAGGCGTCTTACCGAATCACCTGAGAATGAATCTCCTTATGGTTTCTCACCAGATGGAACAAAGATACTTTTAAACATTGACAAAAATGATAATTGGGACTTGTGGATAATGGACTATCTCTATGATGAATCAGCCTTTCCTGCGGCAAATATTACATCTCCCATCCTAAACCAGAAAGTAGCTGGAAAGATAGAAATAAAAGGAAGTGCAAAGGATAACATTAGTGTTGATGGAAAGACCTTGTTATCCAAGCTTTCATCCTATACTATAGAATATGGAGAGGGAGAAAACCCAAGCAAATGGAATACAATTATAACCTTAAGTAGCTTAATAGACAATGGAATATTGGGTACTTGGGATACAACAAAATTAACCAATGGGACATATACCCTCAAGCTTACTGCTACCGATGGAAAGGATTCAAATATTCAAAGGGTTACTGTAGAGGTCAAGAATAAAGGGGGCTTCTTCGACAACTTCGATGACGGTAGCGCTAATGACTGGCAGGCAACTGGCCTCTGGCACTTAGAGACAAAAAGGTCTCATTCTGGACCATACAGCTTTGCTTATAACAATGGAATAAACTATGATATCGGAAGAAACGCAGGGTATATTGTATCACCCGAAATAGACCTATCTTCTGCACAATTTGCCGAACTCTCTTTCTGGACTTGGTGGCAACATGAATTTTATCCTTGGGGCTCCTATGACAATATGAAAGTAGAGGTTTTTGATGGAAGTTCCTGGAATCAGATATTTTACAATGATTGTAAGGGTCTTTCTTATTCAGATTGGCATCAGGAGAGCTTTGACCTTTCATCCTATTGTGGTAAAAAAATAAAGTTAAGATTCTCCTTTGATACTGTAGATAGCCTCTATAACAAGTATGAGGGATGGTATATTGATGATATAGAGGTAAGGGAATCTCCTCCTCCCCCTTCTAATAATTATAAAGAGGATTTTGACGATGGAAATACAGAGGGATGGGCTTTAGATGGCCTTTGGCATATCAGCGATAAAAGACAAGATACACCAAGATTTAGTATCGTCTACAACAATGGGACAGATTATAATGTGGGAAGAACATATGGAAGTGCAATAAGCCCAATAATTGACCTTAGAAATTGCAATAATGCCTCCCTTTCATTCAAAAGCTGGTATGAAACAGAAGATACATGGACATATTGGGATAGGAAGATTGTTTACATCTCAAGCGAAGATTCTAGCTACACAAACTGGACCCAAATATCCCAAGTATATGGAACAATGAGGCAATGGATAGGCTATCAAGTAGACCTTACCCCTTATTGCAAGAAAAGGATAAAGCTAAAATTCTTCTTTGATTCAGTAGATGGACTTTATAACAACTATGAAGGCTGGTATGTAGATTCAATCAAGATAGAAGATAAAAAGACAAAATCTATTCTTAAAGTTAAAGAAAAAAAGATATATTCCATCTTTGAAAGAAACTCATCAGGGCTTAATCCTATTGATTCCCTCCCCTCCTTTGATGAGCTTATGGCAGAGGCGATGTTGCTTGTAAAGGAAAAAGAAGCAAAGAGAGAGGAGAAACAAAATCCTCCGGTTATCCTTTCATTCAACCCAGCTCAAGCATATAGCCTTCCCGAAGATATCATTGAAAGTGAAATCCTGGTGAAAAATCCAAATAATCTTATGGGAGCAGAGATTACCATTAAATATGATTCTGAAAGAATAGAGATATTAGAGGTAAAAGAGGGAAATCTCCTTTCAAATCCAAAGGGATACTTTATGCTAGATAAAGGGATATTAAAGGTTCAGGTATTAAGCCTAAAGGAGGGAGCAAATAAAGATGGGTGTTTGCTTAAGATAAAATTTAAAATAAATAAGCCGCCATTAAAGATTGTGATAGCGAAAGCCAATTTAAAAGATTCTTTAAACCATCCCCTAGATTTTGAAACAGGGGATATATCCATAGAAGAGGCAATTTTATCCTCAGAGCTTTTCCCATCCTTTCCCAACCCAGCCAAAGATGGCCTCTGGATTCCCTTTAATCTAGCAAAGAATGCAAATGTAGAGGTTAATATCTTTAATATCCTAGGACAAAAAATAAGGACAATAAA
>JBFMDZ010000092.1 GCA_040753555.1 bacterium | reverse complement strand
TAGATTAGGTATAGTCTTTAAGTTTTAATCTTTTAGTTTTTAGTTTTGAATTGTGGTTTTTCGCTTTTAGTTTTAAGTTTTTAGTTTTTTCATTCTTAAAATTCTATTTTTTGCTCATAAGTTGAGTCTTTATACTGAAACTTGGTATACTTTGAAATACATCATCTATCTCCCCCCTATTGCCAAAAGCATCTGGTTTGCTAAGTTATTATTTGATTGAATGGTAAGAATCCTTTTGCATATAGCCTTTGCAGACTTGAAATTTCCTGTATTGTAATAAACGGTTGCTAGATTTTCCAATGTTTTTATGTTTTTTGAGTCTACCTTTAAAAGATTGCTCCAATAATAAATTGTCATTTTTGGATTTTGTCTTTTATGATAGAGAAGCCCAAGGTTGAAATGTGCATCAATCATATTATTATCTACCTTGATTGCCTTCTTATAATAATTTTCTGCATCATTAAATAGCCCCCTTTGGTCAAAGCCTAAAGCAAGGTTATAATAGCATTTTGAAAGTGATACCTTTGTCTCACTATCCTTTGGGTCTAAATTTAGGGCATTTTTAAATGAAATAATGGCATCAGAATTCATAGAAAGCTCAGAGAGCAATACACCCTGGCTTATATAACCCTTTTTTACATTATTCATAAGCCCCTTTGACCTTCCCTGATATGGAAATATATTAAAATTTGCATTTTTTACCATTTTTATATATTCATCCTGGCTTATTTCTTTTCCTATTACCCTCTGGACAAATCCCTCTGGGATAAGCCTAAATCCCTTTGTTATCTCATCAGAGAATGGCGTATAAATGATATGTGTTTTAGAATTTTTCTCCATAATCTCTTTATATTTCTCAAATCGGACATTTGCAAGCTCTAATGACGAAACCCTCTTATCGGGTAGGGTTCTATCAAATATAAGCTCTGGATGATGCTTGTTTATTTCATCCATAAGCCAGAATGTATGAAGAAATGTCCCATTTATCAAGAATATATCAGACCTTGCATTCTCAACATAATGAAGATACCAGAGGACAAAGCAAATATCTCCCTTTGTAAGGAATATGGCATTTTTCTTTAATGGCTTAAGATAGCCCATCCCTTCGTCGTAGTAAGAATAATCCCTGCTTCTATTATGGGATGTGATATTCTTTGAAAATGGGTACAGGGGAAGGAGAATAAAAAAAATAAGAATGATGGATAATATTCTGTGTAATGAAGCGATAAATGAAAGAAAAAAACCAAGCGAGATGCTCAAAATGATATAGGTTGGAATATAATAATCCCATACATTTGGGATGTTATAATGTGTGCAATGTGTAGTGTTTGCAAGGAGAATAAGGAGAAAGAAGATAAAGATGTTTCTTTTTTTAAAAAAGAAAAGAAAAAATCCAATGATGCTTGGAAGAAAAAGAAGCAAGAATTGGTTCGGAATATGGCTTTTCCAATGTAAAAATCCCCTTTTAAAATGGTCTAGTATGGATGATTTCTCAAAATAATGGGCATATCCTTTGGCTGTAAGGTAATCAATAAAGCCATTTAGCCTATCAGGGTCTCCCCAATTTACCCAAGGATGGGCAGATGAGCGAATGGGAAGGGAAAGATAGAGAAATAAGGGGAGGATAAAGAGGATGGTCATTTTTAAAAGAGTCTTGAGTCTTGAGTCTTGAGTCAGGAGTCCGGGCCGTTGAGTTTTGGGTTTCTTTCCATTTTTCCATAGTATAGCCAATATAAAAAATAAAGCCCCTGGGATAAGAAAAGATGTTTGCATATGGTGGGTGAAAGAAAGCCCCAGAAGAAAAGAAAAGAGATAGAGATTGCGGATTTCGGATTTCAGATTGCGGATTTTGTCTTGCCATTTAAGTAAGACGAAAATAATTAAAGTGGCAAAGAAGGCATTTAATGTATATTTCTCGGCAATTACAGCCTGTTCCCAGAATGTAGCAGAGAAAGCCAAAATCAAAGATGCAACAATAGCTGGAATTGTTCTGGTGTTCTGGTATTCTGGTGCTCTGGTGCTCACTTTTAATGTAATAAAATAGACCATCATTACAGCCAATGATGCAAATAATGCAGAGAAAACATTCATCCTAAAAGCAATGTTTCCAAATGGGATAATGCTTATGAATAATTTTCCAAAAATTGTAAATAGGGGGTATCCTGTAGGGTGTGGTATTCCAAGAAGATAGCCTGCAGAAACCATATCACCTGCATCATGGAATGGAATTGTTGGATAAGATGTAAGAAGATAAACAAGAAATACGCCAAAGAAGATAAAAACTCCAATCATCCCTAAATTTTAAATTGCAAATTGTAAATTTACAATGTATAATTTTTAAATATGCAGAAAAAGGTTGTATGGAAGATAATTCTTATCCTTCTTATCTTTGGAGGGACAATTGCCTATCTTTATCTTAAGAAGCTAAAGCTCGGGCTTGACCTTATTGGTGGGATGAACCTTGTTCTTGTTCCTGATACATCAAAGCTTTCTTCTAAGCAAGCAGAGGATGCAGCAGAAAGGGCACTTGAGGTAATAAGAAATAGGGTTGATGAATTTCATGTTGCAGAGCCTGTTGTCCAGCTTGAAGGTCAAGGTGAAAACAAGAGGATTGTTGTTCAACTTCCTGGTCTTGATGACCCTGAGAGGGCAAAGAAGATAGTCGGACAAACAGCTCTCCTTGAGTTTAAGCTTGTTGATGAAGCTAATTTAAATACAGCCCTTGAAAAGGGTCCAAGAACAGGATGGGAAATTTTAAAAGACGAGGATGGAAATAATTATCTTGTAAAGGAAAAGGCTGATATGACAGGTGAGCATTTAAATGATGCCTGGGTTTCAAGGACAGACCAGATGGGTTTGGGGTCAAACATAGGGATTTCATTTTCACTAGACCCAGTTGGAGCAAGAAAATTTGCCAAGGTAACAGGTGAAAATATTGATAAAAATCTTGCTATTATTCTGGATGGAAAGGTAAAGTCAGCACCGGTTATAAGGTCAAGGATTCCAGATGGAAAGGGGCAAATTACGGGAAATTTTACAATGGATGATGCAAGGGATTTGGCTGTTGTGTTGCGGGCAGGAACCCTACCCGCACCTGTTAATATTGTTGAGAATAGGACAGTTGGGGCAAGCCTAGGCCACGATGCTGTAAAGAAAGGGTTATTAGCCGGGCTTGTTGGAGCGCTGATGGTCGTTTTATTTATGGTTTTATATTATAAATTCTCAGGGCTTGTTGCTGTTCTTGGCGTTTCCTACACAATTGCTGTTATCCTTGGTGTTTTGGCTGGATTTTCTGCAACCCTAACACTTCCTGGAATTGCTGGGCTTGTTTTAACCATTGGTATGGCGGTTGATGCAAATGTCCTTATCTTTGAAAGGATAAAGGAGGAGTTAAAGGCTGGAAGGTCTGTAAGAAATGCCATTGATGCTGGTTTTAAAAGGGCATTTTTAACTATTCTTGATTCAAACCTAACAACCCTGATAACTGCATTCATCCTTTTTTATTTTGGAACAGGTCCTATTAAAGGATTTGCTGTTACATTAAGTATTGGAATTATTGCATCAATGTTTTCTGCCCTTTTTCTTTGCAAAACCGTCTTTGACATTTCCTTTTCCAGAAAAGAGAAGATATCAATATGAAAAGTCAGGAGTCTGGAGCTGACTCTTTTGCGGCCGTAGCTCAATTGGATAGAGTGGAAGACTTCGAATCTTAGGGTTATGGGTTCGACTCCCATCGGCCGTGGTAGATGGGATGGCTGAAATAACAATAAAAGAGCTTATAGATGACTTAAAGGATGACCTTAGATTTGAGGTTATCGCAGGCCAAAAGGGGCTTTCAAGGTTAATAACACAGGCTGATATCAATAGACCCGGTCTTGCCCTCATAAAATACTTTAAGCACTTTGGCTATCAGAGGATTCAGGTTTTAGGAAAAGGAGAAATTTCATACCTTCACGATATTTCAAAAAAAGAAAGGGAGGGGATTTTAAAAAATATATTTCAATATGAAATTCCCTGTTTTATTGTTGATTGGGGTCAACCTGTCCCAGATGAGCTTATTGAATTATCAAATTCACATAATATCCCTATTATCTCAACGCCTGTTCCAACAGGAAAGCTAACAACAAATCTTACCCTTTATTTGGAAGAAAAATTTACCGAATCCACACATCAATATGGAACCCTTGTTGATATCTATGGTGTCGGTGTTTTATTAACAGGAAAGCACTCTGTTGGAAAATCTGAATGTGCATTAGAGCTTATTGAAAGGGGGCACAGGCTTATTGCAGACGATGGTGTTTTAATAAAAAGAATAGGAAATACATTGATAGGAGAAGCACCACCGAAAACCGCAAACCATATAGAGATAAGGGGGCTTGGAATTATTAATGTTCAAGAGCTTTTTGGATTCTCTGCTATATGTGAAAAAAAGGAGATAGAGCTTATCTTACATCTTGAGATTTGGGATGATAAAAAGGAATATGATAGGGTTGAACCTAGCGAAAAACCAATGAAAATTTTAGATGTTTCTGTTCCAAAGATGCTTATTCCTGTTGGACCAGGAAGGAATATGTCTGTTATTGCAGAGATTGCTGCATTAAACCATAGGCTTAAGAAGATGGGAAAAAAGCCCTTAAATAATTTTATAAAATGAAGATGAATGAATTAAGAAAAAGGATAGACCAAATAGATGGCAAGATATTAGAGATGCTTGAGGAGAGAATTTCTATTGCAAAAGAGATAGGAAAGCTAAAAAGAGAGGAAAACCTTTCCCTTTTGCATATAGATAGGGAAAGGGAGGTTTTAGAAAGGCTCATAAAAAATAGAAAACTCCTTTCAAAAGAGGCAATTTCTGCAATCTATAGAGAGATATTCTCTGTTTCTTTGCATCTTCAAGGAGAGCCAACAATAGCATATTTAGGCCCAGCTGGAACATTTACCCACCAGGCTGCAGAACAAAGGTTTGGAGCGTCAAATAAATATATTGGTTTTAATGAAATATCAGATGTATTTATGGAGGTTCTTAAAAAAGGGGCAGATTATGGCGTTGTCCCAATTGAAAACTCAATAGAGGGTATTGTTTCTAATACCCTTGATATGTTTATTTCCTCAGATGTTGTAATCTGTGATGAGATATACCTTAAAATATCCCATTGCCTACTTTCTAAAGAAGATAGTATTTTAAAGATTAAAAGGGTATATAGCCATCCCTCTGCATTTGCCCAATGTAGAAAATTCCTTTCCGAAAACATGCCTGGTGTAGAGCTTATTGATATGTCATCCACAGCATCTGCTGCAAAAAGGGTAGTAGATGAAAAATGCTCTGCAGCCATTGGAAATAAGTGGGCAGGAGAAATCTATTGTCTCAATATCCTTAAAGGACAAATAGAAGATTTTGTTTCAAATACAACAAGGTTTGTTGTTATTGGAAGGGAATATGGTAATGCAACAGGACAGGATAAAACATCAATTTTATTTTCTGTAAAAGATAGGCCAGGTGCATTACATGATATGCTTATGCCATTTGCAGAGGAGGGGATAAACCTTACAAAGATAGAATCCCGTCCATCAAAGATAAAACCTTGGGAATATATGTTTTTTATTGATTTTGAAGGTCATATCCAGGATGAAAAGGTAAAAATAGCAATAGAAGGACTTAATAATCTTTGCAATTATTTAAAGGTCTTGGGTTCATATCCAAAGGGAGAGATGGTATGAAAAGAATAAGAAGGATTTTTCTCTTAATAGATGACATTGTTCATATTAGCGTTGCCTTTATTCTTGTCTTTGCTGCCTTTGCCTTTCTCTATCAGGCTTTTATAAAGGCTTTTTCTTTAAATATCACTTCCATCCTTGAAATGGTAGGAGATGCATTGTTTGTCCTCCTTATTATGGAAATCCTCTGGGATGTTTTAAGGTATTTTAAAAAGCTTCCTTTTACCCTAAAGCCATTTATCTTTGTTGGGATAATATCAAGCATCAGGGGAATGGTTCTTGTTGAGGCAAAGATGTCCATAGGGTTTGAGGAAATTCCTTTATCTTATCAATTAGCAAAGATTGGTGTATTTGCTCTTGTTATATTTATCTTATGTTTATGCCTCTATCTTTTGGGAAAAATCCCTCCATCTGGCTCTGAAGAATAAGATGTATCTTTCTTTAGCAAGGAAATATAGGCCAAAGAGTTTTGACAGCGTTATAGGGCAAAGCCATATTGTTACAACCTTAAAGAACGCTATTTTCCAAAGCAGAATAAACCCGGCATACCTTTTCTTTGGACCCAGAGGAACAGGAAAGACATCTATTGCAAGGATTTTGGCAAAATCTCTAAATTGCAAAGAGGGACCAACACCAATTTGTTGTTGCAAATGCTCTTCCTGTCTTGAGATTGATGAGAGCTTCTCTTTAGATGTTATTGAGATTGACGGTGCTTCAAATAGGGGGATTGACCAGATAAGGGAATTAAGGGAAAGTGTAAGCTATAAGCCTATTGGTGGAAGGTTCAAGGTCTACATTATTGATGAGGTTCATATGCTAACCACAGAGGCATTCAATGCCCTATTAAAAACCCTTGAGGAGCCACCTGCTCATGTAATCTTTATCTTTGCAACAACAGATGTTCAAAAGGTTCCAAAGACAATATCCTCAAGGACACAGATGTTTGAATTTAGAAAGATAGAAAGGGTTATGATAAATGAAGCCCTGTTTTCTATAGTAGAAAAAGAGGGTTTTAAAATAGATAAAGATGCAATCTCTCTTATATCCTCCATCTCTGATGGAAGTCTAAGGGATGCAGAATCTATCCTTGATCAGGTTATTTTATACAAAGAGGATGCAAATTGTGATGATATAAGGAGCCTTTTGGGAATCTGCAAAGAGGAGGTAATTGTTTCATTGATTGAAATGATAAAAAATAAAGATAAAGAGGCAATCTCCTTTGTAAAAGGGATGATAGACGAAGGATTTACTCCTGATATGATAATAAAAGGGCTTTTAGATTCCCTGAAGGGTTTTATTGTTGAGTCCGCTTCTTGTAATGGTGATATAGAATGGTTAATAAAGGTAGGAGATGTCTTTTGTGAGACACAAGAAAGGATAAGGAGGCTACCAGACGACGCAGAGCTTCTCCTTGAACTGGCTATAATAAAGCTTATTCAGGAGTCAGAGGGTCAGAGGGTCAGAGGGTCAGAGGGTCAAAATGATGATGTATTGGGAAGGTGGAATGAGGTTTTGGAGATGGTTTCCAAGAAAAACCCCCTTCTTAAAAACCCCTTACAAGAGATAGAGTCTATTGAAGAAGAGGAAAACAAGCTTATTTTAAAATTTAAAGAAACGGCAAATACACATAGAAGAATTATAGAAAAGGCAGAGAATAAAAGGGTTATTGAAGATGTTTTAAATGAGCTTTTTAAGAGAAAAATGGAAATTGTAATTCCTGAAAGGGATATTGTTGAGCTTGCCTCTGAAATATTTGATGCTGTGGAGATAAAATGATAGACATTTTTTCTTTAGTAAGGAATATTGGAAAGATTGAATCCTTAAGGGATGAACTTTTAACAAGGCTAAAAGAGAAAAGGGTAAATGGCCAATCTGGCGGAGGAATGGTTGAGGTTACCTGCAATGGAATGAAGGATGTTTTGGATATAAAGATAGAAAAAGGGTTAGAAAAGGATGTTGCAATGCTTGCTGACCTTATTGTATCTGCTATTTCTCAAGCCCAAAAAAAGGCAGAAGCCTTATTTTTAGAAGAGATAAAAGACCTAATTTTAAATTTTAATGCTTTAACAAAAGAAGGGCTGTCCAGAGAAAGAGGATAGAACACCCAATGGGAAGAATACAGGGTGCAATCCAGGGAGAAGGTATAAGAAACAGAATGTCAAAATCAAAGATAGACCTTGGCCACTTAAGCCAGATATAGAGAAAAATGTAATAAAATATATCCCAGATTCCAAAGACCCATAAGAAATAGGCAATTCTTTCTTTAATCCTTACCCCTGCCATTATGGCAATGGTCAATAAAATAACAATTGTTGATACCTCTCTTGTTTGCTCTATGAATAACATTTTGTGCTTAATAAGAAAATTAGAAACAGCATCTATGCTGTGAATATGCGACCAGGCATCGCCTGGCAATATCCTCCTTATATAGACAACAACAATTGCTTCAAGGTAGCCAAATGCAATGCCAAATATTGTAAGGAAAAAAAGCCTCATTTCTTAATTATAGGATAATATTTCCAGTCAGCGATTGTAAAGATTTCTTTTCAGAACTTCCCCAACTTTTTACAAATCTATATAAACAATAAGATAAAATGGATTATTGTTAAAAAAACAAAAAGAAAAGAAATATTTAAGAAAAATACCAAATCTGCCGATATTAAAGAAAGGGACGCCATCTTTTCTTTTCTTTTGAATAAACTTAGGCGTCCCTAAATATTTTGGAGGTGCTTTAAACAATATGAAGGTTAATAGATTTAGAACATTAGGAAAAAAGAAATTTCAATTAGGGAAAC
>JBFMDZ010000091.1 GCA_040753555.1 bacterium | reverse complement strand
GACATTGGGATTTCATTTGTCATTGGGATTTGGACATTGGGATTTTTATTCTTTGGCTTCATTATTTTCCTTAACATTATCTAAACATATACATTCCTTATTTCCCTATAGGGTGAATAGTTACGAATTATTTTAACTATGTTAGCAGAAATTTCTCCTTGTGTCAATAAAAATTCGGCTCTTTCGCGGGAGACAGAGTTCTATGACTCACCCTATGGTTTTTATTCTTTACAAATTTTAGTGGTTAAACTTCCAAAGTTAAGAACTTCTAAAGTTTATAAGTTCGGAATTTAAAAACATCTTGACTAAATAATAAAAATAAAATTATAATTTTGTTTATGAAAATTTTAATTATAGGTAGTGGAGGAAGGGAGGATGCAATTGGATGGAAACTCTCACAAAGCCCTGATGTACATGAAATATTTGTTGCCCCTGGAAATGGTAAAACAAAGAGATTTGGAAAAAATATAGCTGTAAAGAAAAAAAACCTATTTTCTCTCTCCTCTTTTGTAGCTTTAGAAAAAATAGACCTTACCATAGTAGGACCAGAAACACCACTTGCTAGCGGAATAGTTAACCATTGGAATGAAAAAGGTCTTCTGATATTTGGACCTTTAAAAGAAGCGGCACAGCTTGAGACAAGTAAGGTATTTGCAAAGGAATTTATGAGAAAAAACAATATACCCACAGCAAACTTTAGGGTATTTTTAAAATCAGATGAAGCATTAAAGTATATTTTTAAGAAAGAATATCCAATTGTAATAAAAGCAGACGGTTTATGCTCTGGAAAAGGAACATTTGTTTGTGAAGACCAAAGGGAAGCAACAGATGCGATAACCAAAATTATGGAAGATAGAATATTTAATTCTGCAGGAGACAAAATAATTATTGAGGATTTTATAGATGGAGAGGAGGCTTCATATATTGCCTTTGTTGATGGAGAAAATTTCCTTCCCCTACCCACATCAGCTGACCATAAAAGGATATTTGATGAAGATAAAGGGCCAAATACAGGTGGAATGGGTGCATATTCTCCAACAGGCATAATAACAAGCGAGATAGAGGAAAAAATAAAGAAAGATATTCTAATTCCAACAATTTCAGGCTTAAATAATATTGGAATTGTATTTAAAGGGATAATCTATCTTGGGCTTATAATTAAAAACAAAAATCCATATCTTTTGGAATACAATACAAGGTTTGGAGATCCAGAGACACAGGCAATAATTCCAAGATTAAAATCAGACCTTCTAATACCAATTATGGCAACAATAGAGGGATGCTTAAATAAAGTAAAATTAAAGGTTGATGAAAGAAAATCCCTTTGCGTTGTCCTTGCCTCTTCAGGCTATCCAGAAAATTATGAGAAACATAAAGAGATAAAAGGAATTTCCGAGATTAATGATGAAAATATCGTTGTTTTCTATGCAGGTGTAGAGGATAGGGATAAAAAGCTCCTTACATCGGGTGGAAGGGTATTGGGAATAACAGGGTTAGATGAAACAATAAAACTCGCAAAAACAAGGGTTTATAATGCAATATTTAATGTAAAATATGAAAATATATATTTTAGATCAGATATTGGAAATAGGGAAATAGAAAGGGAGGAGGGAATTAGAATTTAGGATTTAGAAATGGAAAATTGCATATTCTGTAAGATTGTCCATAAAGAGATAAAGACAAATATTGCCTACGAGGATGAAAAAATGCTGGCATTTTATGATATAAATCCACAAGCTCCATTTCATCTTCTCTTAATTCCAAAAAAACACATTACAGATATTCTTTCACTTGAAGATAAAGATATAATTGGTGAAATAATGCTGAAAATTAAGGAATTAACAAAGGATATTTCACAAAGTGGTTTTAGGATAGTTATAAATTGTGGAAAAGATTCAGGATGTGAGGTCTTTCACTTACACATCCATATATTAGGAGGACGGAGGTTAAATTGGCCTCCGGGATAAAATGAAAAAAGCAATGGTTGGAATAAAGGTTTATGACAATGAATCGCTTGACAATGCCTTAAGAAGATTTAAAAGAAAATGCCTTGAGGAAGGAATAACAGAAGAGCTTAAAAAACGGGCATATTATGATAAACCTTCAGTAAAAAGAAAGAAAAAGAGTGTGCTTGCTCGCAAAAAGAGATATGCAATCATTTATTAAAAAGTGCCTAAATGGGAAAAATTATTGCTGTTGCTAACCAAAAGGGAGGGGTGGGAAAAACCACAACCTGTGTTAATTTAGGAGCAGGGATTTCCTCTTTGGGTTATAAAACCTTAATTATAGATATGGATCCCCAAGCAAATGCAAGCATACATCTGGGTATTTCAATTCATAAATTAAACCATTCAATGTATGATGTTTTAATTTCCCAAGATATAAAAATATCTGATATAATTCTTAAAACCTCTCTTTCTAAATTAGAGATAGCCCCATCACATATCAATCTCTCTGGAGCAGAGATAGAGCTTGTCAATATGATTGGAAGGGAGAGGGTTTTAAAAGAGAAGGTAGAGGAAGTAATAAATGAATATGATTATATTTTGATTGATTGTCCTCCCTCGCTTGGGCTTCTTACCTTAAATTCATTAACAACCGCACAATATCTTATTATACCCCTACAGACAGAATTTTTCGCCTTAGAGGGAATGGATAAACTTATAAGGACATTTGAGATTGTAAAAAATAAGTTAAATCATAGCCTTGAGATTTTAAGTATAGTCCCTACCCTTTACACAGAAAAAACAAAGCTCGCAAAAGAGGCTTTGGAAAAGATTGCCATGTATTTTAAAAACAATGTTTCCAAAATAAAGATAAGAAGAAATGTAAAGCTTGCTGAATCTCCATCACATGGAATGCCCATAATGCTCTATGCACCAAGGTCATATGGAACAATTGATTATAATGACCTTTCTAAAGAAATCATTAAAAAAACCAAATGAGAGATGAAAAAGCCTGTATTAGGAAAAGGTGCGGATGCCCTATTTGAAATAACTCAAGCCACAACAAAAGAGATAGAGGAAAAAGTCTTAAGTTCTAAACTTCCGAAGTTTAGAACTTTTGAACATAGACTTACAATCCTTCTTAAAGAATCCAATCTTTCCTTTCTTTCGGAGCTTGAGAAAAAGATTATGAGAAGCAGAAATCCTAAAAACAAAAGGGAAAGGATAACAAAAAATTCAATAATCAGGGCTTGCCTGGATGCTGTATCTAATCTATCCATAGATACAGGAGAGATTCCAGATGAAAAAGAGCTTTTAAGAAGAATAGAAAGGGCAATAAATGAAAGAAGGGCTTAAGACATTTTGTGTAGGAGATTATGAAACAAATTGCTATCTTATCTTTAACAAGAACAGCGCAATATTGATTGATGCAGGAGAAGGTGTAGAGCAAATTATATATTTTCTCTATCAAAATAAACTATCCCTTAAATATATCATAAATACACATTGCCATATAGACCATATTATGGGAAATGATGAAATAAGAAAAGAGACAAAAGCAGAGCTTCTTATCAATTTTAAAGACAACGAAATGCTTTTTAATCCCCTTCTTAATTTATCGGGATTTTTTGGGTCTTCTATGAAATTTAAAGAAGCCACAAGAACAATTAAAGAAAATGACATTATAACAGTGGGTGATATAAACCTTAAGGTTATTGAAACACCAGGTCATACCCCAGGCTCTATCTCCCTTCTTCTTGATGATGCTATATTTTGTGGCGATACAATATTTTCTAACGGAATAGGAAGAACAGACTTTCCAGAGGGAGACCATAAAATCTTAATAAATTCCATTAAGAAATTGTTAAATTTTCCAGACAACACAACACTTTATCCAGGACATGGAAATCCAGTAACAATAAAAGAGGCAAAATGTCAGCTTGCGAACTTGATAAATTTATAGATTACCTCTTATTAGAAAGGGGATTTTCAAAGAATACAATCTCTGCATATAGAAATGATATTAACCAATTTATACTTTCCCTTAAAAAAACAAAAATTAAAGATATAAATATAAAAATTCTTTTTAATTACCTGTTAGACCTTAAAAAAAATAATCTTTCTTCAAGTAGTATATTAAGAAAAATTGCGAGCATAAGGGCATTTTTTAAATTCCTCCTTCAAGAGGGAATTATACAATCAAATCCAGCATCTTTTCTTAAATCTCAAAAAAGGGAAATAAAACTTCCAAATTTCTTGACATACGAGGATATAGAAAAGCTTCTTTCTTCTCCTGATATTACAAATAATTTAGGCATTAGAGATAAAGCATTACTTGAACTATTATACTCAACGGGAATGAGGGTCTCTGAGATTACTAAATTAAAGATGGAGCAGTTAAATCTTGAGCTTGGATTTGCCAAGGTATTTGGAAAAAGGGAAAAGGAAAGGATTGTTCCCATTGGAAAGGAGGCAATAAAATACCTTAAAATATATCTTGAAAAAAGGCAAAATTTCTTAAAGAAAAAGGAAGACCCCCTTTTTGTTTTCTTAAATTGGAGGGGCTCTCCTTTAACAAGGGAGGCTGTTTGGAAAATGGTTAGAAGATATGGAATAATTGCTGGAATAAGAAAAAACCTATTTCCCCATATTATTCGCCATTCATTTGCCACACATCTTTTAAGAAACAGGGCTGATCTTCGAATAATTCAGGAGCTACTTGGACACTCTGATATATCAACAACCCAAATTTATACGCACCTTGATAGCAATACAATGAAGGAATTTCACAGAAAATATCATCCAAGGCCATAAACAATTGCGAATTTCGTATGTGTTTAGCTTCTCTTTAGAACCCTTTGAATTAACCACAAATTAGCACTAATAAGAACACTAATAAACACAAATAATTTTTTTGTAATTTGTGTCAATTCGTGCTACATTCGTGTCCATTCGTGGTTTTTCTTCCCTTTTTATAAAGCTAAACACATACAATTTTACCTTTTGAAAAACCTGTTGCTCCAAAGACCTTTTAGAATTTTCAAGGTCTCTTTCCTTTAAAGAAAGAACCTCCTCTTTTTTGGCAAGCTCCTGCTCTTTTATTTTGAATTTAGCTTCAAATTCTTTATACAGACTCTTTCTGATTTGGTGAGAAATCGCCTCTGTTAAAGGAATTTCACTTTTACAATATGGGCATACTATTACATCATTTGCCATAGTAATTGCTTCCTTTTAAGTTTCCTAAATCTGTGTCTCCTGGTTCAACAATGTAAGCACGAATATCCTCAACTTGCAAATTGGGATAATAATCTTGCTCAAAAGAGATGTCCTTTCTAACTAATTCAAGCACATTTTGCACAGGAATTCGTGTATTAGCTACACAAGGTTTCCCAAAATGGATATTAGGATTAACCTCCCTCCCCTCTTTCATTTTACCTTTCTGCCCCTTGTCGTTTCACCTGTTCTGTTAGAGAAGGATATGATGGGCCTTCAACAGATTTAATGGCGATATTGGAAACCTTCTGGTAGGCATCCTCTAGTTGATGTGAAAGCCTCGCTATTTCCTGGGTTTGCTCCTTTATTATCTTATCCTGTGCCTCAATTTTGGCAAGAAAGACATTTTTTTCTCCCTCAAATCCCTTCTTTAATAGCTCCTCTTTATTCTTTGCCTCAAGGCTTGTCTTGTCTATTGTTTCTTTTATGGCTTTGGCTACAGCCTGTTCTATCTCTTTGGGAAAGAGGCTTGTTTTTTTGCGTAATTCATTTAGCTCTTCCTCTTTTTCAGCAATTAGCTTCTCCCTTTCTGAAAAAGCCCTTTCCATCTCTTCCCTTTTAATGCTTATTTCTTTCTCTTTTCTTTCCTTCTCCTCCTCAAACTTATCCTTATAAATTTGTTGCTCCCTTTTTATGGCATATTCATACTCTTCCCTCTCCCTCTTTTGCCTTTTCTTCTCTTGTTCCTCATACTCCTTAAATTCTTCCTCTTTTAGCCTCCTTTGTCTTTCTGCTTCTTGCTTTGTTTTCTCAATCTCCTGGGTTAATTGCTCCCTTTTGGTGGAAATTTCAGCCTCTAATTCCCTATGCTTTTGATGCCCTGCCTCTATGAGTGTTGCCATGGTTGCTAGCTGTTTTTCTATTCCATATACCTCTTCCAGCTCCTTTTCCTTAACACTAATTGCCTCTTTTATTTTTCTGTATTTATTAACCTCCTCCTCAAGGCAGTTGCAAAGCTCTGTAAGCACCTTTGCCATATTTAGCTTTATTGTTGCAATCTCCTTTACAACCCCATCTATTGATAGGGATTCTGCTGTCTCAATAACCTCCTTTGTCTTTTTCTCCTCAATCTTTACATCAGGCTTTAACTCTACATCAGCCCTTTCCTTGATTTGCTCAAGGAGTGTATTGTAAGCATCCAATATCTCTTGCTTGGTGCTTGTAGTAGAAATGGGTTTTGTCTTTTTCTCTGCCATAATAATCCTCCTTAATTTACTTTTAGATATTTTAATTCCAAATACTAGCCTATGTCAAGGAACAATTGTATAAACACATACGATTTTTTTATTACTCAATTATTCTGATTTCTTTAGCCTTCTTCTGCTAGCCTTTGATATTTTTCAACAAGCTTTTGGATTTGTAATTTAGCTTATTTTGCTAACAAGGTTTTTTGCATATTCTTTGGCAAAATATGTAATTATTATGTTAGCACCAGCCCTCTTTATAGATGTTAATGCTTCATCAACAACCCTTTTTTCATCAATAAATCCACCTTGAGATGCTGTCTTTATCATAGCATATTCTCCAGAGACAGAGAAGGCACAAAGGGGCACATTAAATCTTTCATTTACAAGAGAAATTACATCCAAATAAAAAAGGGCTGGCTTTACCATAACAATATCTACCCCTTCCTCAATGTCTTGCTCTATCTCTCTTAAAACCTCATATTTGTTTGAATAATCCATCTGATATGTTGTCCTATCGCCAAAGGATGGAGCGCAATTTGCCGCATTTCTAAATGGAGAGTATAAAGATGAGCTATATTTTGCCGAATAGGACATAATAGGAATATCCTTATATCCTTCATTATCCAAAGCATTTCTTATCGCCCCTACCCTTCCATCCATCATATCAGAGGGTGCTACCATATCTGAACCTGCCCTTGCCTGAGAGATTGCAATCTTTGCCAACACCTCAATGGTGTTGTCATTATCTATTTTACCATCTTCAACAATGCCACAATGCCCATCTTCTCTATATTCACAAAGGCAGACATCTGTTATTATAAGCAAATCCTTTACTTTCTTTTTCAATTCCCTACAAGCCCTTTGGATTATTCCAGAATCTGAATATGCTCCACTTCCCTCTTTATCCTTTTTCTCTGGGATTCCAAAGAGGATAATGCCAGATATGCCCAAATTTTCCAATTCATCTATCTCTTTTAAAAGCTCATCAATAGATAAATGAAATTGACCAGGAAGGGATTTTATCTCTTTCCTTATATTTTCTCCAGAGACAACAAAATATGGCATTATGAGGTTTTCTGGACTTACCTTTGTTTCCCTTACCATCCTACGAAATGCCCTATTCTGCCTTAACCTTCTTAATCTTGTTTGAGGAAAATACATAGAAAGAATTTAACAAAATAGCCTTTATTATGTCAAGGGTATGCGTTCAGCTTTGATAGTTTGTTGTTGACAGGGTTTTGTTTTTTAATATAAAATTTATTTATGCTAGGTGGTTTAGGACCAACAGAGTTAATTATAATCCTTATCATAGCCCTGGTTATCTTTGGAGCAGGAAGGCTTGCTGGAATTGGTGGTGCACTTGGTCACGCAATTAGGGATTTCAAAAAAGCCTTATCAGGTGTTGACGAAGAGATAAAGAAGGTAGATAAGGAAATAAAAAGCGAAGCAAAAGAAGAAAAGGGTGGCTGATAAAGAAATAGGCATTCTTGATCACCTTGAGGAGCTAAGATATAGGTTTATTATAATTATCAGCGCCCTTTTTATTACAACTTGCATTTCTTACTTTTTTGCCTATAAAATCCTTTCTTTTATAAAAATTCCAGCAGGAAATATAATCCTTGTCTATCTTTCACCATTTGAGCCATTTATGATCAGGCTAAAGATTGCTTTATTTTCTGGAATTATGCTTTCATTGCCAATTATTTTATATCAAACCCTTGCATTTCTTGTTCCAGGCTTAAAAAAGAATGAAAAGAGAACATTATTTCTTATCCTTTTTGTCTTTATCGTCCTTTTTATTATGGGTGCTTATTTTTCATTCGTTTTCCTCCTTCCGATTAGTCTAAAATGGCTTTTTGCTCAAGCAAATGGATATCTCACATCAAATATAAGGGCAGATTACTATATTATGTTTGTCGGATGGTTTGTTTTAATATCTGGGCTTGTATTTGAAACCCCCCTTCTCATTATATCCCTCCTTAAACTTAAGATATGCACATATAAAAGCTTAAGGAAGCAATGGCAGATAATATACATTGGAATTTTGGTTGCATCAGCCATTCTTACACCAGATTGGAATCCAATAACAATGCTCTTAATGGCAATTCCCATTCTCTTTCTATATGAGGCATCCCTTCTTATAGGAAGGCTCTTGGCATAACTAAACTCATTCTTTTAAAAAACTGGAACTTACCCATAAGTTTGTAGAAACAAATCCTGCTTAGGTTTTTAACACTTTATTTTATTCAAAAAGAGAAAAACTAAAATTTTATCTTTAAAAAAAAGGAAAAAATGCCGATATAT
>JBFMDZ010000090.1:5613-8776 GCA_040753555.1 bacterium | reverse complement strand
CCCATTCTCCCCTTTTTCTGTGAAACGGAGAAATTTCTCCCCTTCTTAAGATTCTCCCTTTCTCCCCTTCTCCCTCTCTCCAATTCATCCATTCTCCGTTTCTCTCTGTAATGACTGAATAGTTACGTTCTTTTAACCTTGCTAATTGGCTCTTTGGTTCTTCTTAAGCCTACCCTTGATAAGATGAATATTGCAGAGATTATTGATAATATAGTAAAACAAGATTGGTTTTCGTAGTATATGTTGAGCCTCTTTTCATTAGTTTGAATGCTCCAATAAAATAAAACTAAAAACTTAAAACTAAAAACTAAAAACTTTGGTTAATTTTTATAAAATCCTTACATAAGTTTTGCGTTTTGCGTTTTGCACTTTGAATTTTATTAAATCCTTACCATAAGTTTTGCGTTTTGCGTTTTGCACTTTGAATTTTCTTTCACACATACAATCCTTGAAATTCGTATATATCAGGTCTTCTCAGCCCAACCCAATGGCTACTAAAGGAGAAAGGATAATTATGGCTATACTATGCTTTTGGCAAAATTTAAGAAACTAGATTAGAATCTTTATCTCTTTAAAGCCCTACAACGGAATGTTTTGATGGTATTTAACAAAAAAATCTACAAAGGAAAAAAGAGATTATCTTTTTGTGATGCGTTTTTGATATAATATATCCTGTTTAGAGGTAATTCTGGACAAAGGTAGCGAAATATAGGAAATTAAGCGGACAAAATTCTGCACATCAAAAGCTAAACACATGGCAAATTTTTCCATACCTTTGGGAATTTCTCGCAATCTGTATGTGGAATAAACATAGATGCAATGTATTCATTCATAAAATCAGAAGAATTTGAAAGCTCTATGTTTGTAATAGAACCCGCTGTTTTCTCTATTTCTCTCATTATATCTTTTGAAAAAGAAGCCATTGTTGCTCCAATTAAAGAGCCATTGCCAAAGAAATGGAATCTATCCAAAGGTATCTCGGGAAATAGCCCAATTTGAATTGCTTTTTCTGGGATTATATGAGAGCCAAGGTTTCCTGCAATTATTACCCTTTCAATATCACTTGGCTTTATATCCGCTGTTTTAAGAAGAACAGATATTCCCGCAAATATTGCTGCCTTTGCCCTCACTATATTATCAATATCAGCGCTTGTTATTACAAGCTCACTGTTATTTAAGGTTTCATTAGCAAACGCAATAACATATTCTTTTTCTCTTATCCTTTTATTTTTTATTCTTGGCTCAAATTTTGCCTTTTGGTTTATTATTCCTGCAAAGAGCATTTGAGGCAGAATCTCAATAATGCCTGCACCACATATACCCCTTGGTTTTATCCCTCCAATGGTAGTAATTTCAGGCTCTCCCATTTTATCTATTACAATCTCATCAATTGCTCCCCTTTGTGCCCTCATTCCACACTTAATCCCTCCTCCTTCAAATGCAGGACCTGCTGATGTGGAAGCAGAAAGGAGAAAATCGCAATTTCCCAGGACAATCTCACCATTTGTTCCTAAATCAACATAGAGGGTAAGAGCAGAAGATTTTGCCATTTTGCAGGCAACAATGCCTCCTGTTATATCACCTCCAATATATGAAGAAACAAGGGGAATGGTATAAAGGAGGGTTGGTAAGCTAAATTTAAGGCCAATAGATTCTGTCTTAATTGGAATGTGATTTACAAATGCTGGAACATATGGCTCTTCCCTTATATACTTTGGGTCTATTCCAAGCAATAAATGTGTCATTGTTGTATTTCCAGCACAGACAATATAAGAAATTTCATCTTTCTCTATTTTTGTCTCATAAAGAAGCTCATTGATTATTCCCTCCATTGTTTCAACAACCTTGCTTTGGAGAGCGTAAAGCCCATCTTTCTTTTGTGAATAGACAATCCTTGTAATAACATCATCGCCGTAGATAATTTGCTTGTTATAATCTGATGCCTCAGCAAGAATTCTTTTGTTTCCTAAATCAAGAAGCCTTCCATAGACAGAGGTTGTTCCAATGTCAAACGATAAGGCATAATGCCTTTCTTCTTTATTCCCTGGCTCTATTCTAATTATCTCTTTATCCTTTATTGTTGCCGTTATTTTAAAATTATCCTTCCTTAATTCCTTTGAAATGGTTTTAAGACAATTGAATGAAGTGCCATAATCTAGCCCAATTTCTCTCTTTATCCTTCCTATATCATCAATATTATCATGTTGTGTTGGAGGTGAAAGCTCAATGTATCTTTTTTCAATTAAAGGAGAGAGATTAAATTCTTGAATAAGGGAGGAATCCTCAAACAAAGAACCATTTTTTAAGACATTTTTGTCTAATATGGGAGAAAATTCTGGAATTCTTATTTTAAGGTCTGATTTTGGTTTTACCTGACAGGCAAGGATAAAATCTCCTTTTTTTACCTCTGGAAAAACCTCTCCATCCTCAAGGATAACTCTACATTTTCCACAGGTTCCATCTCCACCACACCCTGCTGGAATAAATAAAGAGGATTTTGTTATTGCTGAAAGAATGGTCTCCTTTTCGTCTATTTCTATCTCCATTTTTGATGGCTCAAAGGTAATTTTAACCATTTAAAAATTGTAAAAACATATCTTTAAGAAGTCAATCAGAAGGGATTAAGTAAAAAATTGTGGAAATTTGGGCAAGAGGTTATACTATATCTATAAATAATAGAATTTATGGAAGAAGATATTTATAGAAAAAGAAGGATAATGATGGTTAAGGAGCAGATAGAGGGAAGGGGGATTAGGGATAAAGGGGTTTTATCTGCAATGTTAGATATTCCAAGGGATGTATTTGTTGGTGAAAATGAAAAAGAGGATGCATATAAGGATTTTCCCCTTCCCATTGGTTATGGTCAAACAATCTCCCAGCCATACATTGTTGCCTTGATGACATCCCTTCTTAAATTGCAGGGAGACGAGGCTGTTTTAGAAATAGGAACAGGCTCTGGCTATCAGGCTGCAATATTAAGCCATTTGGCAGCTAAGGTTTGGACAATTGAAAGGATTTCTGAATTAAAAGATAGGGCAAAAAAGACATTAGAGAAACTTGGGATTAAAAATGTTAGTGTTATAGTTGGCAATGGAACATTGGGGCTTCCAGAATATGCACCCTATGATAGGATAATTATAACAGCCGCATCACCTGATATTCC
>JBFMDZ010000090.1:0-5603 GCA_040753555.1 bacterium | reverse complement strand
TAAGGATGAAGGGATTATGGTTATCCCAATTGGAGAAAGGTATATCCAGAAACTTGTTGTTGTAACAAAGGAAAAGGGGATGATAAAGGAGCAGGATGAGGGAGGATGTGTATTTGTCCCCCTTATTGGAGAATATGGGTTTAAGGAATGATACAAGATTTAATTAACTGGACAATTCATTGGGCAAGTACACCCTATGGTGTATATGCCTTGTTTATCTTATCCTTTGTTGAATCAAGTTTTTTCCCTGTTCCTCCAGATCTTCTTTTAATAGCCCTTTGTCTATTAAATCCAAAGATTAGCCTATTCTATGCCACTGTGTGCGCCATTGCCTCTGTTTTGGGAGGTATGGTTGGCTATTTTATTGGATTTTTTGGAGGTCGTCCATTAGCAGAAAGGCTTTTTAAAAAGGAAAAAATAGAGATTGTCCATAATTATTTCCAGAAATATGAAGCATGGGCAATATTTATTGCGGCATTTACGCCCATTCCATACAAGGTATTTACCATAGCTGGTGGCGTATTCTATATAAATTTTTTAAAATTCATTATTGCCTCTATATTTGGAAGGAGTGGAAGGTTTTTTATTGTTGGATGCCTTATTATGCTCTTTGGAGAAAGGGTAAAGGGGATGATAAAGGGACATTTTGAAGCTTTTACAATAATCTTTACCCTCCTTCTTATTGGTGGATTTTATTGCTTAAAGCATATTAAAATAAAGAAATGAAATTTGAGGATGCATTGAAAAGATTGGAGGAGATTGTCCGAATCTTAGAAAAGCAAGAGATTGGTTTGGATGAATCCATATTCCTTTTTGAGGAAGGAATTGCTTTAAAAAAGCTCTGCCAAGAAAAGCTTTTGAGTGCAGAGAGAAAGATAAAAATAATCAGTGAAGGAGAAGAAGATAGATTGGTTGAAAAAGAAAATAGCTTTGATTGATGAAAGAATAGGTTTTATTATCTCATCAAAACATCCTTCTTTACTTAAAAGCGCAATTGAGTATTCTTTATTTCCTGGAGGAAAACGCATAAGACCAATCCTTTGCCTTCTATCTTGCGAAGCTGTTTCTGAAAATTCTGCAAAAGCATTGGATGTTGCATCTGCTATTGAGTTTATCCATACATATTCCCTTATCCATGATGATATTATGGATTGTGATGAGGAAAGAAGGGGCAAGCCCTCTGTTTATAAAAAATATGGGATTCCTTTAGCAATCCTTGCAGGAGATGGTTTGCTTACATTGGCATTTGAAATTCTCTCTTTCCATCCTTTAATTTCAAAGGAAATTGCAAAGGCAATTGGTATGGATGGAATGGTTTTTGGACAGGCAGAAGACATAAGGAGTCAGGAGGAAGAGATCAGGAGTCAGGAGTCAGAGGAAAAGATTAGTCTTAATAAGACGGCAAAGCTTTTTATGGTATCTTGTGTTTCTGGAGGGATGATTGGAGGAGGAAATAAAGAGCAAATTGAATCTTTAAGGGAATTCGGATTAAACTTTGGGATGTGCTTCCAATTAAAGGATGACCTTATTGACAATAAAATAGGATTAAAAGATTATAAAGAAAAAATTTCTCCCTTTTTGGATAAGGCAATATCTTCTATCTCTATGTTCAAAAAGGATAATTCCTTAATAAATCTTCTCTCTTATTTTAAAGATTAGCCCCAAAATCCAGCAATTTTTCTCTTACAATATGGACACATTCCATCCTTTATTAGATTTTTAAGAACGCTATAACCCTGCCTTTCAATGAGGATTTTTTTGCATTCTGGGCAATATGTATTGTTCCATTCTCCATCTGGGATATTTCCAATATAGGGATGGTTTATACCACAATCCTTTGCTATTTTATAGGAAGATAACAGGGTTTCAAATGGCGTTGGAGGAAGGTTTAAAAGCTTATATTGTGGATGAAACCTTGAAAAATGAAGGGGAATGTCAGGGGATAATCTATATACCCATTTACATATTTCTTTAATTTTTCCTAAATTATCATTTAGTGTTGGAACAATAAGATTTACAATCTCAAACCAAACACCAGATTCTGCTACAATCTCACAAGCCTCCTTAACATAATCAAGCTCAGCAGAGCAGGTATCTTTATAAAAATCCTCATCAAACCCCTTAAGGTCAATTTTTATAGCATCTACCTCTTTACATAGCCTTTTTAACGGCGTTCTATCAAGATAACCAGCGGTAATAACGATATTTTTAATCCCGCTTTTTCTTGCCAAACCACTTGAATCAACCATATATTCATAGTATGCCGCAGGCTCTGAGTAAGTGTAGGCAATGGATTTAACAAGGCTGTCTTTATCTCTCCAGGAAGAAACAACCGAGATAAGCTTTTCTGGAAGGAGGTCATAATTTTTTGTCTCCTCTGGCTTTTTCTGTGCTATATCCCAATTCTGGCAATAATGGCACCTTAAATTACATCCAGCTGTTGCAATAGAAAATGCCTTTGTCCCTGGAAGAAAATGGAAAAATGGCTTTTTCTCAATTGGGTCTATATTTACAACGCAAGGATTTCCATAAGACTTTGAATATAAAACGCCGTCTTTATTTACATTTGTCCTACAGGCACCTCTATAATTCTTTTTTAATAAGCATCTATGCGGGCATTTTTTGCACCTTATCTTTCCATCCTTAAGCTTTGTATAATAATATCCCTCCTTTGACCATTTCCAAAGCTCTATCCCCTTTTCCTTTATGGGAACAGCCTCAAGCTCCTCTTTTTCTTCATCTTCCTCCTTTGAAAGGGCTAATATCCCTCCAGCTATTCCACAGCTTGCAATCCCAACGCCAGCCTTTTTAAGAAAATCCCTTCTTGTCATATTCTAATTTTAAGCATTAAATACAATTTCGTCAATTAAAATAAATCTGCTATTGCATAAAACAATCATTTTCATTTTCCTTCTTGATTTTATCTTTTAAAATATTTAAAATCATCAAATATTTTTGTATTTAATGATAAAGAAAAATGAAAAAACCTTTAATCATTGTTGAAAGCTCGACAAAGGCAAAGACTATTACAAAATACCTTGAAGGTAAATATAATGTCCTTGCCTCAATGGATTATGAAAAAGACCTTTCCGAGAATGAGCTTGGGATAAATATAGAGAAGGGATTTATCCCAAAATATGTAACTATTAAGGGAAAGGAAAAAACCATTGCGAATATAAAGAAAGTTTCTTTGTCTTCATTAAGGAATTTAGGCATATTATTGAGATAAAATGAAAGGGTTAAGGGCAAATCAAAACAAAGAAAATTTTAAAGGTGAGGTTCAAAAATACCAAAATAGGAAAAATTACAATCAATATTTTACCCCTGGGTTTGCAGTAGAAAAAGCCCTTTCTCTTATTCCAGAAATAAAAATGAAATTTATAATTGACCCAGCAGTAGGAAAAGGTGTGTTTATCAAGAAATCATCAGAAAAATGGAGAAATGCAAAACTATTTGGGGTTGATATTGATAGGGATGTGATGTTGGGGTTGAATAAATTTAATCTGCCAAATTCTTATTTTATCGTAGGAAACAGCCTTTTACAAAAAACATGGCATTTGCCCGAAATCCAGAAGATCCTTTTAAATGGAGGATTTGACCTTGTGGCTGGAAATCCGCCTTTTAGTAGCTGGTTTCATCGTATAGACTCAGAAAATATATTATCAAATTATGAATTAGGTAAAAACCATGGAAAAACAAAAAGAAGTCAGGCAATTGAGGTTCTCTTTCTTGAAATCTTTATAAAATTAGCCAGAGAGAAAGGTTTCATTGTTATTGTTCTTCCGGATGGCATCCTCTCTAACCCTCAATATCAATATGTGAGAGAATTTATTTTAAAAAACGCAAGGGTTTTGCACATTATTAATCTACCCAGAAATGTATTTGAGGAGACATCTGCTAAAACAAGCATTTTTATTCTGGAAAAATGTAGGGGGAATAACTTAAGTTATTTTGCTAGACTACACGATTTAGAGAAAAATGGAAAGGTTAATAATACGATTAAGGTTTTGGGAAGGGATTTAAGGAAGCGAATGGACTACTATTATTATAACAACTTACAAAAGAGCTCCTTACAAAAATTAAGTGATAATGGCATAGTATTCAAACAGCTAAAGGATTTTGTGGTTTATTGTAAAACAGGAAAAACCCTTTATGGAAAAGAAAGGGAATTCTCAAGAAAAGGCTTAAGATTTTTGCATGCAACAAATATCACAGATATTGGGATTAATTATAAAAAAGATGAAAGATATATTGACCCTTTAAGCAAAATGAATTTCCAAAATGCACATACTAAAGTTGGAGATATTTTATTTGTTAGGGTCGGTGTGGGATGCGCAGGAAGGATTGCTATTGTGGATGTTGAAGATGATGAAGGGGTAGTTACAGATTACATCCATATTTTCAGGGTTAAAGGGATCAACCCATATTTTCTTGTGGTTTATCTAAAGACAAAATTTGGAAAGGATTCGATAAATCTTTTGCGGCATGGCGTCGGAACAATTAGTATAAATAAAACTGACTTGTTGTCTATCCCAATTCCTCTTGTCTCACAAAATACTCAGTTTGATGTTGAGAAGAGGTATAAAGATATTCTTAAGGAATACAGGAGGTATGGAGAAAAAGTTACCCTTAGAGATGAAATGTTTTCTTTAATTGACTATACACAAGAGAGAATTAAAGAAAGTCAAAGGTAAATTATTATGTGGAAATGTGAGTTATGTGGTAACAAATTTAATGAGAAAACAATGGCTGTAGAAGTGAAATTTGGCTATGTTGATAAAAATGAAGGCAATAATCAAAATAATCAATATGATGCTTTTTATCCAGAAAATGCCTGGGCTCCATTATGTGATGATTGTGCAATTGCTTATATTAAAGGAGAAAAATAAATGTCCTTACAATCTAAAGCCATACTAAAAGAATTCGTTCAAAAGTGCAAGAATCACCTTAACTCTGTAAAAATTCCAGTAAGAATAGGTAAGCACAAACTTGAATTATCCTCAAGAACGCTATCGGATGTTATAGAAAAACACACAATAGATTATATGATTGATTACTTTGGAAAAGACAAGGTAAAATTTAGAAATTGGCGTGGGTATGATGTCATCATAATCACCCTTAAAGAGACCATATATATAAACATAAAAACCCAAGAATATAATAAAAGTCTTGATGCTACATGGCTTTTTAGCGCTTCTGTAGTAAAAGAATTACAAAAAGAAAAAATTATTGAACATCTTTATTGCACAAAATTTGAGTATGTTAAACAAGGAAGAGATTATCTTGAATTTCCATATGGAAAAGTGGCAGGTCCCTTGTCTGATGTAGACTTAATTTATTACACAAAAGGTGATGAGCCTCCTTGCAGATTAAGAGCAGAATTTAATGGAATCCACTGTCACCTAAAGAATGAATTTTATGAATAAAGAAATCTTTGATAGCAGACCAATTTTAGAAGAAACAAAAAAATTATAGAAAAATGAAAAAACCCTTAATCATCGTAGAAAGCCCGACAAAGGCAAAGACTATTACAAAATACCTTGAAGGTAAATACAATGTCCTTGCTTCAATGGGTCATATCAGAGACCTTCCCGAGAATGAGC
>JBFMDZ010000089.1 GCA_040753555.1 bacterium | reverse complement strand
ATTCTCCCCTTTTTCTGTGAAACGGAGAAATTTCTCCCCTTCTTAAGATTCTCCCTTTCTCCCCTTCTCCCTCTCTCCAATTCATCCATTCTCCGTTTCTCTCTGTAATGACTGAATAGTTACCTTTCATTTTATTCATTCACCCCCTATTTCTTTACTGATAAAATCCCTGATAGTTTTGATAAATTCCTCTGCTTGTTTAATGGACAAAATAGCATCCTCTTTTGAGGTAGCAACCAATTCCTTATAATCGCATTCCTGCCTTAAATCAAACATCCTATGAAGCATCTTTGAATAAGATTTATCAATCCTTCCTTTATGCACAAATTCTTTATCAAAGATGGAGATAATCCCTGTATGTTTTGATGTTTTTATTGAGAGGCTGTTTTTTAAAAAAAGGGCTAAGATGGCATAAAATATAGCATAATAAGCCCGGTTTATGATAGACCTTGGGGAAAGGTTGTTTTCTAACATCTTCTTGGCATCAGAAAGCGTTTCCTCTGCCTGGTTAAATCTGTAAACAAAGAGCGCATCTTTATCATTCATATCTTTATTCCTTCCTCAAGGATATTTTTCACAAGAGGAGATGCCCGTAAGGGCGAATTTTCTATCTCCTCTTGCGTAAAAACAAAGAGAGAAACCACTTTTAGGTTTTTAAATCCTACATCCCATACGACATCAAACATTTTTTCCTTTAGTTCTTTGTTTATAAAAGGCACTTCAACAAAAAGGTCCAGGTCAGAATATTCATCCCCTCCACCCTTTGCACAAGAACCAAACACCCTTGTATCAAGTAAATTAACAAATTCTGCAAACCTTTCCTTTACTTCGTTTGCTATTTTTAAATCTTTCTTTAACATTTTAAGCAAAATTTCCTAATGTCCAATAAATTTTTGTTCCCTTATCTATCTGTGACTCTGTCCATATCTTTCCCTGATGGCGATGGATGATTCTTTGAACAATTGCCAAACCAATCCCTGTGCCTTGGGGAAATTCCTCTTTAGAATGCAATTGCTGAAATGGAGAAAATAATTTATCAGCATAAGCCATATCAAAGCCACAGCCATTATCAGAGACAAAATAAACACCATCCTTTACTCCAAACTCAATCCTTGCCTTTTCCCTTCTTGAGGTGAATTTACAAGCATTATCAAATGTCTGTTCAAAGACTGTCTTAAGAAACCATTTGTCTCCCTGTGCCATTAAACCTTCCTGAATGACAAACTCTATATCCCTATTGGAATTGGATTTTTTAAGCTCATCTGCTACATCCTTTGCTAAAACACTCAGATTAACCTCCATAATACGCATCTCTTGCCGTGCTATTCTTGAAAGAATGACAAGGTCATCCAAAAGATGGCCCATATACTGGCTTGCATCCCTTATCTTTGTAAGCCATCTTTTCCCCTTTTCATCAAGCTGAGAATAATAATCCTCTAATATCGCCTGAGAGAATCCATCAATTGCCCTTAAGGGTGCCCTTAAATCGTGTGATACAGAATAGGAAAAATCAGAAAGCTCTTTCTCAAGGCTTACAATACGACTCTTGTATTCCTCTTCATTCATCTGACAATACCTTCTCTATTTGCTCTAATAATTCCTTAATATCTAACATTGAGCTTGGTTCTATCTTTTCTCCTATATGTTTGTGGTGTGGAAATGTTTCTACATTTTTCCAATGGGGTGCATTATCCCAACGAAGTATAAGCTCTCCTTCCTTATTTTGCCAATGATAGGAATATCTTTTTCCTTTTTCACTAATTGTTTCCTGAATAAATAAAATGCTTTCATCAATTAAATGAGACCTTATCTTAATAGATTTAACTGCCTGTTCATTTACCAATTCTAATATCTCTACAGAGCGAACTATCTGATGTTGTTTAAGGCAATCTACAATTTCATACACTCTTCTAATTCCTTATACCTTTTAAACCATTCCTGATATGCCTGATAGAAGGCTTCCCAAATGATGAAATCATCCCATTCTTCAAAATTTTCTTTCTCTTCTGTGTCTATTTTTTTCTTGAATTCTTCAAATTTACTTCCATATTTTCGTTCAAATCTAATGAGTTTGCTTTGGTAATATTCCATTTTCGCTAAGGCTTCAAACTTCAATTGTGAAATAAAATCCATACTTTGCTTTGTCTCTTTTACCCACTTTGGAACATCAATTGTCATTGTTACTGTGTTCATTTTTTAAGCTCCTTCTGCAATCATCTTTTTCCAGGTATTTCATTAAGAAGAAGCCAGTATAAGCCAAGCTGTTTTATGGCAGAGCTAAACTGGACAAAATCTACCGGCTTTCTCACATAGCTATTCGCACCCAGGCTATATCCTGAAACCATATCACTTTCCTCCCTTGAGGATGTAAGGATTACAACAGGAATTAGCTTTGTTCGTTCCTCTGCCCTTATTTGACGAAGAACCTCCAAGCCATCCATCTTTGGAAGCTTTAAGTCAAGAAGGACAACTGCAGGAAGGTTATTTTCCCCTTTAAATAGGTAGTCAAGGGCAGAAAACCCATCCTTTACCCAAACAACCTTATTTAAAATATTAGCATTCTCAAGCCCTCTTATTGTAAGCTCTGCATCATCTGGGTTGTCTTCTACCAACAAAATATTTTTTTGCTCCACTTATCTACCCCCCTCTTTTTTTGGACGCATCTAAAATAGTAATTCCCACCAACTCTTCTCCTTTATATCTAAGTAGTGTGCCATCTTTTAGCATTTCTGAATCAGTAGCCTTCTGAGGTCTTTTAAAGCTTATATAAAGCACATCTGCCTCTTTATCATAGTCCATCCATATCTTATTAACAGGAAATCTTATAAAATAAGGAATGGCTTTAAATATCTCCTTTGTTATCCCTTCTTTTACACCTTCTTTTGCCATAATATCACTTCCCTTAAAGCAGACTGCATCATCCGGGTTGTCTTCTACCAACTTGTGCATGTCATGTTTTGTCCAAATAACCATTTTAATAAATTTTAACCAAAAATTACATAATTGTCCAGAAAAATGTTGCTCCCTTATCTGGTTCTCCAATTGCCCATATCTTACCCTGGTGGCGATGGACTATCCTTTTGACAATGGAAAGGCCAATGCCTGTTCCAGGAAATTCAGAGATTCCAACCAGACGAGAAAAGGGAGCAAATAATTTATCAACCTCAGCCATATCAAAGCCAATACCATTATCAGAGACAAAGTAAGCCCCCTCCTTCACTCCAAACTCAATCCTTGCCTTTTCCCTTTTTGAGGTGAATTTATAGGCATTAAAAATGAGGTTTTCAAGGAGAATTTTAAGAAGAGAGGAATCGCCCCTTCCCATTACATCATCCTGGATTAGAAATTCAACCTCCCTCTCTGGCTCTTTCTCCTTAAGCTCATCTCTAATTGCTTTTGCTGTTTCACTTAAATTAACCTCTTTACGCTCCATATCAAGCTTTGTTATCCTTGAAAGGGTTAAAAGGTCGGTAAGTAGCTCATCCATCCTTTTAACCCCATTATCCATCCTTTCAATGTAATGTTTTATCTGTGGGTCTAGCTTATCTGATTTGTATTTTAGAAGCATATCACAAAAACCCTCAATAGTTGCCAAGGGGCTTCTTAAGTCATGGGAGGCAGAATAGACAAATGCCTCTAATTCTTGGTTAATTGCTGAAAGCATTTCTACTTTCTCCTCTATCTCTTTTTTTGCCTTAAAGAGGTCAATAAATACAGAAACCTTTGTTCTTAATATCTCTGGAATAATGGGTTTTGTGATACAGTCAACCGCACCAAGGGAATAGCTACCAAGGATATCTTCAAAAGATTTGTCAGAAGGTATAATAAAGATGGTTGGGATACGCTCTGAGGTAAGTTTTTCCTCGATAAGCCTTATTGCCTCAAGCCCATCCATCTTTGGTATAGCAACATCACGCAAGATTAAGGCAAATTTCTCCTTCAAGAGCCAATGGAGTGCTTCTTTGCCTGAGGTTGCCTTAACAATGTGTATCTCTAAAGGAGCAAGTATCGGCTCATAGGCTAATAGATTTTCCTCTTTGTCATCAACCAAAAGGATATATGGCTTTTCCATCTTATTAAAATGCCAATTCCTAATCCTCTCTTCTAAATCTTCTCTTGTGTATCATAATAAGAAGGAGGCTAGCTAATGTCAAGGCAAACAAAAGCAATATCCTATTTTTATTTATCCTTTCTTTTTGTATTTTGCCTTTTTCTAATACCTCAATAGAGCTACTATGAATATCCATCTTTCCCCAATGCTCCTTGCAGACTGGATGAAATATTCCAAAAACCCTTATTCTATCCCCAATTACACCATATCTGCCATAATATTCTATTTTAGGACATTTGTCAATTTTTATAAATACACCAATCCCTCCTGTTTTGTCATTTATATTAAGAAGATAGAAATTACCCCTTTTGATGAGCTTTCCAACAACCTCTGCTTCAATCTCTACAGCTTTTTGCTTCTGTTCTTGAATAAGGTCAAAGATGGTTATCCCAAAGGATGAGGAACAAAATAAAAGAAAAAATAAAATCCAATTCATCTTTTTCTTCCTAATAATAGGCTTATAATGGCAAATATAGAGATAAACTCAAGCCTACCTGCCCACATTTGAAAGATATAAACAATCTTCATAAGAGATGGCATACTACTTGATACAATCCCGCAACTAAATCCTGTTCCAGATGTTGTTGATACAGATTCAAACAAAGAGTTGATAAATGGGTAGCCATATATAACACCAATTAAGGCACCAAAAAAATATGTAGAAAGATAGGAAAATGTAATAATCATAGATGAGCGGATAATCCTATCATTAAGTAGAATATCCTTTATATGATGAAATTTACTATGAACAACAGCTGAGCTTGGAAAAGCAATGCTTTTTATGTCCTCAATAAGGCTTTTTACAATTACCCCTACCCTTAAAATTTTAATCCCTCCACCCGTTGAGCCAGCAGAACCACCAATTCCCATAGCAATTATCATTCCAATCAACGCTATCTCTCCCCATTTTATAAAATAGGATGGGTAGACAAAAGATAAGCCACAGGTTGTATGAGCAGATGTTGTATGGTATAAACCCTGCAAAAAGAAAGAGGGAAAATCATTATAAAGCCCTGATTTGACAATGCCAAGGCTTACAAAAATAAATGAAACAATAAGGGTAAAAAAGAAGGTTCTTATTTCTGTATTCTTAAATATCTCAAGCCTCTTTCCTGTCCAAATAGTATAATGAAGATAAAAGTTAATAGAGCCTAATATAAAAACAATAATTGTTGCAAGGTCAATTAAGGGACTATAATAAAAAAGAACAGAGGAAGATGTAGGAGGTAAGCCACAGGTAGCCCAACCACTCATATAAAGCCACATTGCATGAAAAAATGCATTTATTATTCCCATATCTTCTTTTATTCCAATTAGCCATAAGATGCCTATACCTACAACAAGATATAGCAGGGCTATTGACCAAATTATTTGAGCTGTGCTTGCAATGTTTGGAAGAATTCTATCTTCCCTTCCTTCTCCAAGATACATTCCATAGCCAGAAGGGCTTGTTGCAAGGAAGATTAAGGCTACCAGGATTATTCCCTGGCCTGCAATATATGGAACAAAAAACCTGAATGTATTAAGGGAATAAGAGAGATGGTCAATATCGTTGATTATAGAAAAGCCGACAGTAGCCAAACCAGACATTGTGTCAAAGCAAGCATCAAGGTATGAAAGATAATGGCCTGATAAGAATAATGGAATGGCAACGAGAAACATAAGAAAGAACCAGGTTAAGGAGACAATAACCATACCAACAACCCATGTAATCTCCCCCTTTTTTCCTAATAAAATAAGGATATAGCCAAAAAGGACAGAGGAGGAAAATCCAATAAGAAGATCTATAGCACTTTTATATTCAGCCATTATTATAGCAATAACAAATGGGATAAATGCAACAAAGCTAAATGCAGATATTATCCTTCCTATATAATAAAGAATTGTTCTAAAATTTGTCATTTATAAGCCAGATGAGCATTGCAGGAATTCCTAATGCAAGGATAAGGAAAAGGCAAAATACAACCTCTGTTAAAACGCCAATAAGGAGGTTAAAAATTTTAAGAAAAAATTTTTTTATAGGCATCTTACAAAATTTAATATAGTATAATCTCTTATCTAAATTTCCACAATTGGGAAATTTATGATGTGAACTTTGGCAAATTTGATTCTATACTTTGAGTTTTGCATTGTTAATTTTTAATTGAATTTCTTTCCTTTAATAATTTGCGTTACAAAGCACTACGATCCCGAAACCGGGAGGTTTCTCTCACAAGACCCTATCTTCCCCGCCCTCAATCCTGCCCTACCTGTCCTGGGGCAAACATACTCCCCATAAAAGGAGCAGGGCTATTGAGTTATCGTGGGATAAGAAAAGGTATGCTTTTTAGGTCCCAAAGGCTACATCCATATATTTATGTAAAAAATAATCCAGTCAATTGGATTGATCCAAAAGGAGAAATAGGTATTGTTGAAGGTATAATTGGTGGAATTATCATTGGTGGAATAATATATGAAACAGTAAAATTTTATAAGCTAGCTGAAGAAGGATATTTTGAAGGAAAAGACTTTGAAGATTGTAAGCTTAGCTGTAGATATAAAATGCATTGCGAAAATAAAAATTCCCGCCTTGCTGCCATAGACTGCTGGTTGGGATGTATGTTTATGATGGCATGGAAAGGAGGAGGACTTGAATTTCAACTACGCCAAGAATAATAATAAAGATGATTAATGTAATCATTAGAGCCTATTCTGACAAGATAGCAATGTTTTTAATGCTAAGTATTCTAATTCTAATTGGAATAGTCATTAGAAAATCTTCTTTAAAAACACAAAAGCTTATTGCCTTTCCATTGATTGTCTCTGCCACTACATTTTTGAGTACACTACTTGCTTTTAATATTGCAATAATTGGACATTTTGGGAAAATTGGACATTTTGGGAAAGTTATAGATATTTGTCTTCCTATTATAGTCAAAACCTGTGTTATCAGTAGTCCTTTTTGGGGACTAATATTAGAGCTATTGATATCCAATAAAAGCCTGAAGTTTAAACTTCAAATTACCCCTTTAAATATATTTTGGCTTTTAAGTGCTGTTTTTATAGGGTATATAGCAGGATTAGCTTTATTGATTGCTCCTATTTTTATTAACAAAGACTTTGATTCAATAATAATGACTAATCTTTTTCCTTTGGGCCATATTCTTGGTGTATTAACGCCAGTTATAGGAAGCTCTCTTGATGCAATGCTATGGAGCAAAAAATTAAAAGAATAAAATGGACATATCAAAGGTAAATATATTAAACTTTAAAAAAAGGAGGAATTGAGAATGAGAGAAAATGTTTTAACGGTAAAATATCCAGATGACCTTCTGCTTTCCCTTAAAGAAAGTAAAGAAAGATTTGAAGAAGAAGCAAGATATCTCTTAGCCCTGAAACTTTATGAGCTTGGCAAAATCTCCTCTGGCAAGGCGGCAAAATTAGCTGGCTTAAACAGGGTGGATTTTCTGATGAGGCTTGGACAATATAATGTTTCTCCCTTTCAGGTAGAGCTAAAGGAGATTTTGGAAGAATCCAAAAATGCAAAATAAAGAAAAAGGGATTGTAGTGAATACATCACCATGGATTGCCCTTTCAATATGTAGACAGACCTCTTTACTTAAGGAGCTTTATGCTGAAGTTTATCTTCCCTTTAAGGTAAAAGAAGAAATCTTGGCTGGCGGTGAGCAAGGGCTTGGAGTTCAAAAGCTAAAGGCAAGTCCATGGCTTTTAATTGAAAAGGTTGCTGATATGGAAAAAATAGAGTTATTATATGAGCTAAAACAGGGTGAGGCAGAGGTTATTATCCTGGCAAAAGAAAAAGGGATAAAACAGGTTCTAATAGACGAAAAAATTGCCAGATTGCAAGCAAAGGTTTTAGGCCTTGAAGTAATAGGAACCTTGGGCTTGCTTTTAAAGGCTAAAAAGAAAGGTTTGCTTTCTTCTATAAAACCTTCTATCAGTCAAATGTTAGAAAATGGCATCTGGATTAAAGAAGAAATAATAAAAGGATTATTGAAAGAGGCTAGAGAGGAATAAAATGCAGAATAACTCTGTGAAAATAGGTCTACTATGGATACAACAACCTATGCCTATGATTATGAAAATCGGCTAACCCAAATAACCTATCCCAATAGCTCAACCCAAACCTTTACCTATTGCCCCTTGGGCAAAAGAATAAGCAAAACCTCATCCTCTATGAACTATGAACTATCAACTATGAACTATCTTTATGATGACAATGACCTAATTGCTGAATACGACCCTCAAGGAACCCTCAATGCCAGATACACCTTTGGCCCAGGCATTGACAACCCAATCTCAGTAAGAATAGGAACCCAAAGCTATTTCTACCACCTTGATGGCTTAGGCTCGGTAATCTTTATCACCGACAAGGACAAAAACATCGTCTCATCTTACAATTACGAGGTATTTGGCTCCCCTATTCCCTATTCCCTAATCCCTTCTTATTCACTTCCCGAGAATGGGAAGAAAAGGCAGGTTTATATTATTACCGTGCCAGATACTACGACCCAAGCGTAGGAAGGTTTCTCTCAACCGACCCTATCCTCCGCCCTCAATCCTGCCCCACCTGCCCTGGGGCAAATGCCCTTTCCCTTAAAGAGGCGGGGTTACTAGTGTGCTGTCCCTTAAATAAGGTATGTTATATTTTACAAGGTTTTCCTGCATATGTCCATGCAAATGGTTTTGCTTTTTTGTTGTAATATTCAATATACTCCAATAACTTCTGTTTTAATGC
>JBFMDZ010000088.1 GCA_040753555.1 bacterium | reverse complement strand
GCAATGGATGAGTTTAAACTAACCAAAGCCCTCATTTTAACCAAAGATTTTGAGGGAGAAGAACTATTTGACCAAAAGATAATTGTCTTTACCCCACTCTGGTTATGGTTAGTGAGTAGATAGCCTTAGGGAGGCAAAATCCCTTGTCCAGTCAGCATATATACTGAAACAAAATTGGTTTTCAAGTAATCATTTAGAAAATCCTAAATTCAAAATCCTATCATGCTTTGGATTTAGAATTTCTTTTTTTTCATACACATAGAATTCTTGAAATTCAATTGATATTGAGTATATATTTATAAACCATTATAAAAGTCAAGAAAATTTTTTAGCTGGATTGTTATTATATCAAAATGTTATAGTTTATTACTTAAAAGAAGGTGGAATTTAAGCTCTTAAAAGAGGACAATAAGGCAAGGTGTGGAATAATAAGCGTAAATGAAAGAGAGGTAAAAACCCCCTGTTTTTGCCCTGTTGGAACATCCGCGACGGTAAAAGGGATAACGCCAGATGAACTTTTAGCAATCGGAAATGAGGCAATCCTTGTCAATGCCTATCACCTATTCCTAAGACCAGGAAGGGAAATAATAAGCTCATTGGGTGGTCTCCATTCATTTATGAATTATAATGGCTTAATCATTACAGATTCGGGTGGATTCCAAATCTTTTCATTAGGGCTTTTAAGGAAGATAACAGAAGAGGGTGCTTTATTTTCATCGCATTTTGATGGCTCTATTCATTTATTCACACCAGAGCTTTCTGTAAGGTTTCAAGAGGAAATTGGGGCAGATATTATTACATCCCTTGATGAATGTATAAAATACCCTTGCGAAAAAGGGGATGCTAAAGAAGCAAAGGATAGGACAACAAGATGGGCAAAAAGGTCAAAAATGGCTGTTTTAAGCTCTTCTTTGTTTGGGATAATTCAGGGTAGTGTATTTAAAGATTTAAGAAGAGAAAGCGTAGATGAGCTTGTTGATATGGATTTTGACGGATATGCTGTTGGAGGGCTTTGTGTTGGTGAACCAAAGGAATTAACCTATGAGATAATATCATATTTGGGTGAGATTATACCAAAGGACAAGCCAAGATACTTAATGGGATTTGGTCCTCCTGAGGATATTCTGGACGCAGTTTCCGCAGGTTTTGACCTATTTGATTGTGTTATGCCAACCAGGCAGGCAAGGACAGGGATGGCATTTACATCAAAGGGACCCCTTATTGTAAGGAATGCGTTTTATAAAGAGGACAAGAAACCTGTTGATGAAACCTGTCTTTGTTATACCTGCAGAAATTATTCAAGGGGCTACATAAGGCATTTAATAAATCAGGATGAAATGCTTGGAGCAAGGCTACTTACATTGCATAATCTGTATTTTTATCATAACCTAATGGCAAAAATAAGGGAAAACATAACGAATAACACATTTTCTTCCTTTAAAAAGGATTTTTTGAAAGAATATGGTAATATTTAGCCAATGAAGATTTCTGTTGTTGCAAAAACAAGGGCAAAAGAGGAAAAGGTAGAGAAAAGAGAAGACAAATACATAGTTTATGTTAAAGAACAACCTATAAAGAATAAAGCAAATAGAGCGATTATAAAGGTGCTTGCAGAATATTTTAGCATTCCCAAATCCCACATTTCTATTGTCTCTGGTCTTACCTTGAAACAAAAAATTGTAAAGATAAGCGATGATAAAACTTGACGAACTATACCATTTTATGGTATCTTAAATTAAAATGAGACATATAGTTTCTGTTTTGGTTGAAAATAAGTTTGGGGTATTGGCAAGAATTGCAGGGTTGTTCTCTGGAAGAGGTTATAATATTGATTCCTTGTGTGTAGCTCCTACAGATGACCCAACCCTTTCAAGAATGACAATTGTAACGCATGGAGAAGATAAGATAATTGAGCAAATTGAGAAGCAATTAAATAAACTTATAGATACTAGAAAGGTTTATGACCTTACACATAAAGAGCATGTAGAAAGAGAGCTTGTCCTTATTAAGATAAAGGGTGAGAAAAGGACAGAGATTATGGAAATAATTAATATCTTCAGGGCAAGAATTGTTGATGTTTCTTCTAAAAGTTTAGTAATTGAGACAACAGGCGATGAAGGAAAAATTTCTGCCTTAATAGAAATTCTTAAACCCTATGGAATAATAGAGATTGCAAGGACAGGAAAGGTTGCTATGACAAGGAAAGAGAAATAGGGCGAATAGCTCAGCGGGAGAGCGCCTGCCTTACACGCAGGAAGTCGAAGGTTCAAATCCCTCTTCGCCCAATTAAAAATAAATTGGGATGGAAAATAAGGATTTGAAGCCCGAACGAAGTGAGGGCCGAACTACTGGATTTTGTTAGGCGAAAAACGAGCAAGTGCGAGTTTTTAGCCTTAGAAAATCCTCTAGTTCAAATCCCTCTTCGCCCAATTAAAAATAAATTGGGATGGAAAATAAGGATTTGAAGCCCGAACGAAGTGAGGGCCGAACTACTGGATTTTGTTAGGCGAAAAACGAGCAAGTGCGAGTTTTTAGCCTTAGAAAATCCTCTAGTTCAAATCCCTCTTCGCCCAAGATGAAAAAATGGGGATTACATTTTTAAAGATTGGAGTTGGAAATCTAGCTCATCCAGAAAAGCTTGAGGATGTTGAGTTTCTTATAGACTCAGGGGCGGTTTATTCTGTTGTGCCTATTTCTATTCTTGAGGAGCTTGGAATTAAGCCGTTAAAAGAAGAGGAATTTAGACTGGCTGACGGAGGTAGGATTAAAAGAAAGAAGGGAGGGGCTTTATTCAAATATAATGATAGGATTGGTGTATCTGATGTCATTTTTGGAGAAGAAGGTGATTTTACCCTTCTGGGTGTTCTTACATTAGAAGCCCTTGGATTATCTTTTAACCCTTTAAAGAGGGAACTTAATCCATTACCAATGATTCTTGCTGGGGCGGTAGTGTAGCTAGGTTAACACATCAGGCTGTCAATCTGAAGATCGCGGGTTCAAATCCCGTCCGTCCCGTTAACAAGAAAAATTGCATGGAAGATAGACAAAGGAGTATCTATTTTGAAACTGAATCATTGAAAATAATTAATGATGACTTTTTAACCTGTGATAAAATTCCCAATAACTCTGTTGACTTAATTGTTACTTCACCGCCTTATAATGTAGATATTCATTACAATTCTTATGATGATAAAATTACTTATGATAAATATTTGGAATTCACTGAAAAATGGTTAGAGAAAGCGTATAAACTTTTAAAAGACGACGGAAGATTTTGTTTAAACATTCCTTTAGACAAGAATAAAGGGGGACAACAGAGTGTTTATGCTGATATTACAAATATTGCCAAAAAGATAGGATTTAAATATCATTCCACGATAATTTGGAATGAAGGAAATATTTCTCGTAGAACCGCCTGGGGATCGTGGCTGTCAGCCCGAGCACCTTATGTGATAGCCCCGGTTGAAGTAATTGCAATTTTATACAAAAAAAACTGGAAGAAAATAAGCGGTAGCGGTAAATCCGATATTACCAAAAAAGAATTTATGGATTGGACAAACGGGGTTTGGAATTTTATGGGCGAAAGCAAAAAACGTGTAGGTCATCCTACACCTTTTCCCATTGAGCTACCAAGAAGATGCATAAAACTATTTTCTTTTGTTGGCGATGCTGTTTTAGACCCATTTTTAGGAAGCGGCACAACCTTAATTGCTGCCTATCTAAATAAAAGAAAAGGGATAGGTGTTGATATAGATAAAACATATTGCGATTTGGCGATAAAACGATTAAAACAAGAAGCAAAAATTAACCAAATGTTTTGTTTTATGAAGAATAATGGATAGTTTAATCAAAGAAAACATCCCGATGAATGAATATACCTCCCTAAAGATTGGAGGAAGGGCAAGGTTTTTTGCAAATCCATCAAATAAAGAAGAGCTAAAAAAGGCTCTAGGATTCGCAAAAGAGAAGGACATCCCAATTTTTATCCTTGGTGGTGGAACGAATACATTGATAAAGGATGAAGGGGTCCGGGGAATGGTAATAAAATTAGATGGCGATTTCAAGAATATAGAAAGGCAAGGATTAGAAGTTAAAGCTGGCGGAGGGGCTTCACTTGCTTCACTTATAAGTTATTGCCAGGGATTTTCCCTTTCTGGATTGGAAAACCTTGCTGGAATCCCTGGTTCTGTTGGTGGTGCTATATTTGGAAATGCAGGTGCATTTGGAACACAAATTGGAGATTGTGTTAAATCTGTTGTTGTTATGGATAGAGATGGAAATGAAAGGATAGTAAAGGACATAAACTTTTTCTATAGGGGAAGCAGCTTGAAAGACACAATAATTCTTGAAGTCTTGTTTTCTCTAAAAGAAGATGTAAGGTGGAGGATTGATGAAAAAATAGCAAGCGTTTTAAGTAAAAGAAGGGAAACCCAGCCTATCTCAAAGCAAACAGCTGGTTGTATCTTTAAGAACCCTGAGGGAAAATTTGCAGGAGAGCTTATTGAAAAAGCAGGATTGAAGGGAAGGTCTATAAAAGATGCAATTGTTTCTATAAAACACGCAAACTTTATTGAAAATAGGGGAAATGCAAAGGCAGAGGATGTTTTACAATTGATAACATTTATAAAAAGAAGGGTCTATGAGCTTTATGGTGTTATGCTTTATGAGGAAATTGTTGTAATATGAATCCTTTGCTTTCCATAAAAAACCTTAATGTTTCATACGGAAAAACCCAAGTTGTAAGCAATGCAAGCCTTAAGATTCTTGAGAAGGAAACCATAGGTCTTATTGGAAAGAGTGGCTCTTCTAAAACAACAATTGCCTTATCTATAATGGGGCTTCTTCCAGAGGATGCAACAGCTACAGGAGAAATTATCTACAAAGAAAAAAACCTCCTCACCTTAAAAGAGAAAGAGATTAACAAGATAAGGGGGTGCGAGATAGCTATGATTTTTCAAGACCCTGTCTCTGTCCTTGACCCATTATTTTCCATTAAAGAGCAGATAAAAGAGACGATAACGGCACATTTAGATATTTCAAAAAAAGAGGTAGAAAAAAGGATAGAAGACCTTCTTAAAAAGGTTGGAATACAAAAGATAAGGCTAAATGAATATCCACATTCATTTTCAGGAGGGATGGCTCAACGGATAATGATTGCCCAAGCAATTTCATCAAACCCAAAGCTTTTGATTGCAGATGAGCCAACATCCTCACTTGATGTAACAATCCAATCGCAAATAATGAATTTGCTCCATAGTCTTAAAAGTGAACTTGAAATAAGCATCCTCCTTATTACCCATGACCTTTCCATAATTGCCCAAATGGCAGACTATGTTTATGTTATATATTCTGGAGAAATCATTGAATCAGCTTCCTGCCTTGAAATATTTGACAATCCATCCCATCCATATACAAAAGCCCTCATTGACAGCATCCCAAAAAAAGGGAAAGACCTTTCTTTCATAGAAGATACACAAATTTTAGAGGATAAACCCTGTAGGTTTTATTCAAGGTGCAAAGAAAAAATTAGCCTTTGCGAAAAGGAAAAACCAGAGATAAAGAAGATAGAAAATCATTATGTAAGGTGCCATAAATATTAAAATTTTGTGCCTTTGTGCCTTTATAGTCTGTGGTCTCTTTATGGTCTATGGCCCAATTTCCTACTTTTTTCCAATCTATTCTTTATCCGAATAGTATCCTGAATAATTTTTAACACCGCTTTATCTTTATCTCTATTTACATATGTCTTTGCTTTTAAGACATCTTCTAAAGAAGCAACCTTACAAAAGATGCTCCCTATCTTAATCCTTTTTGCTCTTTTTCTAATTCCTTCAAAGCTTTGGTCTGGTGCTAATCTAAAGACAAAATCAACAATAAATTCTTTACCCTCTGCCCGAATTGTTTCACTTATAGCTTCATCCGGTTTAAATAAGAATAAATCAAGATTACTGGCAAACTGGTTAATCTTTTTTTTATTAAGCTCTGTATCACGGACAAAAAAGTCTATGTCCTGTGTCATTACCGGCACACCCTGTAAAACACCTGCCACATTACCCACAATAATTGCCTCAAGGTTTACCTTCTTTAGTTCACAAAGGATCTTTAACAGAATAATTTCATCATAAGACATATTTATCTTCTCCCACTCTCTTTAAAAGAAATCTCTTTGGCCATAATTTAGGTTTAAACAGGTTAAATACAATCAAATGTAAATCGTGAATTAGAATATCTGGAAATTCTTTCGCCAATTTTCTAGTATATCTATTCACCTTTTTAAAAAACCTTTCTTCTTGCCTGTCCATTTTATTTTTATCTATAATAGATTATACCATAAAATGCCTTAAATCAGCATACCCAACGAAATTCCCCCAAAGAGGTAATTTTTTTGCCCATATATTTTTCCTTATTATATTTTTTATTCGGCTAACACCAACATTTAACCGCTGCCTTTAGCGGTTGGCTGCAGCGCTTTGTTAGGCGTTTTTAAGACATCGTTTTGTAAAGTTGTACGTGTTTAGCTGTCCTATATTTAGGCACAAAGTAAATAAATCCTCATCCTCAATGACAAATAAAATCCCAATGACCAAATCCCAATGACAAAAAATCCTCAAGAGGATAAATCCCAATGACCAAATCCCAATGACCAATTTTGACATTTGGATTTGGAACTTGGACATTTGTTGGACATTGGGGCTTGGACATTGGACATTTTTTGATATTTGGATTTAGTGCTTTATTTTAAGTTCCTTTCCTCATCTTATTCTCGTCTACCTAAACACATACGTAAAGTTTAATATTGAATAATGTATTGTGTCAATTTAAAGATTCAATCTAATCCCCAATTCCTTTAATTGCTCCTTGGATACCTCAAATGGTGCGTTTGTTAATGGGCAAACACCAGCCTGGGTCTTTGGAAAGGCAATAACATCGCGGATTGACTCTGCACCTACCATAAGCATAAGTAGCCTATCAAGGCCAAGGGCGATGCCACCATGTGGTGGTGCACCATAGGATAATGCATCCAAAAGGAATAAAAACTCCCTTTCTGCAGATTCTATTCCCATGCTTTTAAATACCATCCTTTGAACATCTACATTATGGATTCTAAGTGAGCCACCGCCTACCTCGCATCCATTTAAGACAAGATCGTAAGCCCTTGCCCTTATCTTTTCTTTATTAGATGAAAATAGAGGGTAATCAGCGCTGTAGGGCAATGTAAATGGGTGGTGTGATGGCTTAAAATTTCCATCCTTATCCTTTTCAAACAGGGGTGGCTCAATTATCCACAAAAAGTTAAACCCTTTTTCTGGTTTTCCAAATTTAAGCCTTAAAGCTGATAGGGCATCGCAAACAATCTTTTCTTTATCTGCTACAATAAAGATAAAAGAGGAATCCTTTGCTTGAAATACCTCCCCTACCCTTTTGAGCTCATCTTCCTTAAAAAATTTGGCAATTGGCGAGGATAAAGAGCTATTTTCAACCTTAAACCAGCAAAGCCCGGATGCACCAAATCCCTTTACAAACTCAATAAGCTCATCAATCTCTTTCCTTGAAAAATTATATCCAGCTACATTTATCCCCCTTATTACCTCTTTTTCCTTAAATATTTTAAAATCCGAAGAGGAAAGAAATGAGAGGTCTTTTATCTGCAGGGCAAACCTTGTATCTGGCTTATCTATTCCATATTCAAGCATTGCCTCATCATATTTTAGCCTCGGAAATGGTGTTTTTATAGGCTTTTTTAACACATCCTCAAAAATATCCTTTATTAAGCCTTCTATTAAATTATAAATATCCTCCTCCTCAATAAACGATACCTCAATATCAAGCTGGGTAAATTCTGGCTGTCTATCTGCCCTTAAATCCTCATCCCTAAAGCACCTTGCAATTTGAAAATATTTCTCAAATCCAGCTACCATAAGGATTTGTTTAAATAATTGCGGAGATTGTGGCAAAGCATAGAATGAACCAGGATTAAGTCTGGATGGAACAAGAAAATCCCTTGCTCCCTCAGGCGTAGACCTTATAAGATGAGGCGTTTCTATCTCAAAAAAGCCATTTTTGCTTAAGAAATCTCTTATCTTTTGATAAACCTCAGATCTTAAAATGATATTCTTTTGGATAAAATCCCTTCTTAAATCAAGGTATCTATACTTTAACCTCAATTCCTCACCTACATCAGAATATTCAGAAATTTCAAACGGAGGGGTTTTTGATTCATTAAGGATTTCAAGGCTTGAGACAATTATCTCTATTTCTCCTGTTTTAAGATGTGGGTTTTCAGCAGACTCCGGCCTTCTTGAGACCCTTCCATTTACCTTAATTACCCATTCATCCCTTAAGCTATGTGCCTTAATGTGGGAGATTCCATCTATTTCTGGATTAAAGACAAGCTGAATAATCCCAGATATATCCCTTAAATCTATAAAGATTAAGCCACCATGGTCTCTTCTCTTATTCACCCACCCACAAAGAGAGACATCCAATCCTACATCCTTGATGTTTAATTCTGTGTTTTTATGTGTTCTATAAACCATTTAAGTAAAAAGAATTATACCACATTTCTCTTATTTTTCAAATTTTTTATTTTTGACTGGATTAGTAGATGGTAACTATCTCAAACACGCCTCAGTCCCCGCAGTCAGGTGCAGCGAATTGTTAGATACCTTCTATTCTTTTCTTTATTAAATTAGAACTTCTTTTTCCATGAATTACTGCAAGAACAATAATCTTTTCTTTTTCAACCAGATAGATTATTTTATATGGAAATCTTTTAATAACTCAACTTATGAGCAAAAAATAGAATTTTAAGAATGAAAAAACTAAAAACTTAAAACTAAAAGCGAAAAACCACAATTCAAAACTAAAAACTAAAAGATTAAAACTTAAAGACTATACCTAAT
>JBFMDZ010000087.1:3286-9007 GCA_040753555.1 bacterium | reverse complement strand
CTTTTTATTTGGCCCACGGGGCACAGGTAAAACAACATGGGTTAAATCAACCTTTACTGATGCTTTGTATATAGACCTGCTGGAGGCAGAACTGTTTAATGACCTTACGGCTAATCCGGGCAGGCTTGAAAATCTCATCCCCAAAAATTTTGAGGATTGGATTATTGTAGATGAGGTTCAAAGGATTCCTGAGCTCCTGACCGAAGTCCATAGACTAATTGAGAAATATCATTATAGATTTATTCTGACAGGTTCAAGTGCTAGAAAATTGAGGGGAAAGGAAATAAATTTACTTGCTGGTAGAGCCTTATACTATTTCTTCCACCCCCTTACCATCGCCGAACTAGGCAGGGATTTCAACATAACTCATTCTCTACTTTATGGACAACTGCCTTGTGTTTATACTGAATCTGCTCCCAAAAATTATTTAGAAAGCTATGTTAAAACTTACCTACAAGAAGAGGTAGTTCAAGAAGGCTTAACCAGAAACTTAGGGGCATTTTATAGGTTTCTTGAATCTGCCAGTTTTTCAGAAGCTTCTGTTTTAAATATTTCCTCAGTAAGCCGTGATTGTGCGGTTAACCGTAAAGTAGTTGAAGGTTACTTTGCTATATTAGAAGACTTACTTATAGCCTATAGGTTACCTGTTTTTACTAAAAGGGCTAAAAGGAGGCTTATTAGCCATCCCAAATTTTATTTTTTTGATGTTGGGGTTTATCGGACATTAAGACCAAAAGGACCTCTTGATATGCCAGAAGAGATAGAAGGACATGCAATGGAAACCTTGTTATTTCAGGAATTGACCGCCATAAATGATTACCTTGATTTAGGCTATCAGATATATTATTGGAGGACAGGAAATAATATTGAAGTAGATTTTGTATTATACGGCGATAAGGGAATCAAGGCGTTTGAAATAAAGCGGACTGCAAAGATTACACCATCCTTGACTAAGGGATTAAAGGCATTTTTAAAAGAGTATCCACTATCTAAAGCCTATTTTCTTTACGGTGGAGAACGAAGACTTTATGAAGGTAATATTGAGATTATCCCCATAGAAGAGGCATTAAAAGACCTTTCTCTACTTCTTTCTTGCGTGTAATTCCTTCCTCTGTAATAATTCCTGTAATAAGGGAATGTGGGGTAATATCAAAGGCTGGATTTAGGCAATTTACATTATACCCAAGCTCATCTTTGCTTCTTTCTTCAATTGGAATTTTGCTTCCATCTTCAATACTTAAATCAATCGTGGATGTTGGTGCAAGGGCAAAGAAGGGAATCTTGTGGTAATTTGATAATATAGCTATTTGATATGTTCCAATCTTATTTGCCAAATCGCCATTTTTTGCTATTCTATCTGCACCAACAAAGACAATATCAACCAATTTATTCTTCATCGCATAACCTACCATTGTATCAGCAATCAATGTTGATGAAATTCCAGCTCTTTCAAGCTCCCACATTGTAAGCCTTGCTCCCTGGCACCTTGGTCTTGTCTCTGATGCAAATACCTTTATGTTCATTCCTTTATTATGGGCAAGGTATATTGGAGCAAGGGCTGTTCCTATTCCACAACAGGCAAGAGAGCCTGCATTGCAATGGGTAAGAATGGATATTCCATCGTAAAGAAGAAAGATGCCATATTCACCTATTTTTCTGTTTTTTTCCTTTAATTCTTGATGAATTTGTTTTGCCAATTCTAAAGGGTTTTTGCTATCTTTCATCCTTTCCAGAGTGTAAAAAAGATCCCTTCCTGTTGGTCTTGTCCTTTTTAGTGTCTCAATTGCCTTTTCTTTATCATCTGCCAGACAAACACCATACGCCCCTGCAATACCAATGGCAGGCGCTCCCCTTATCTTCATCTCCTTTATACAAAGGGCAACATCTAAATAGCTTTTACAGGAAATCCAGGAAACCTCATCGGGAAGCCTTGTTTGATCAAGGATTTTTAAGACACCATCATCCCATATAAGTGGTTCAAACATTTCTTAAAAGATAAACAGAAACTCTGCTTCCACAAGGAATAAACCCTACATCTTTTTCTGCAATGAGAAGACCATCTGCCTTTACCATTGAGTTTAAAACAGATGAACCCTGATTTCCTGTTAGCCTTGCCTCAAATATACCATCCTTTTTCTTAAGGGATACCCTTAAATAACTCCTCCTGTCTGTTTTTTTTCTTATATCTTCTCCTAATATTGCTTTAATTATTTGCCTTTCTAAATTCTTTCTTCCTCCCATCTTAAGGATTGCTGGTCTAACAAGAATTTCAAAACAGACGATGCAGGAAACAGGGTATCCTGGAAGGCCAAAAAATGGCTTTTCCCTAATTATTCCAAATAGGGTAGGCTTTCCTGGTCTCATTGCAACCTTGTGAAACTTAACAATAAGCCCCATATCCTCCAAAACATTCCTTGTAATATCATAATCTCCAACAGAAACACCGCCAGATGTTATAAGCATATCAGCGCTTTTTAGCCCCCTTTCAATCTTTAATGATATATCCTTTTTGTCGTCCCTTCCTATGCCCAAATCTATTGGGATTGCTCCTGCCTCTTGAATTTGAGCAGATAATGTATAGGTATTTATATTCCTTGTTTTACCCTTTAATAATTCGCTATCAATATCTACAATTTCATTCCCTGTTGCTAATACAGCGATTTTTGGCTGTTTTATTGCTTTTACATTTTTTATTCCTAATGATGCCAATATTCCAATTTCAGAAGATCCTATTATCCTTCCTTTTTCCAAGAGAAGCTCGCCATTTTTTATATTTTCTCCCCTTTGAATAACATTCTCATAGGGCTTTGTCTCCTTTTTTATCATAATAGATTGACCCATTGCTTCTGTATACTCAACCATTATAACAGAATCTGCTCCTTCTGGAAGCATAGCACCTGTCATTATTTTTGATGCAAAGCCATTTTTTATTTCTTTTTTTGAAATTGCACCAGCTGGAATTTCTTCTAAAACCTCTAATCTAATGGGATTATCTTCTGATGCACCTTTTACATCAGATGAGATTAAAGCATAGCCGTCCATTGCCGATAAATTGCAGGATGGAATGTCTATGTCAGAGAAGATATCATAAGACAATACCCTATTTAAAGATGATGCAATATCAATAATTTCCTCAGGAAGGGCAGGGATGCTTTCTAAAATTATCCTTTGTGCTTCTGAAACAGGAATCATAGGAGAATACTAATTAAAACAATAGGTAGATGTCAAGAAACGGATATAGACACATCTTGCATTAGGCAAGAGATAAAAAAACCTTTGTTTAGGTATAAATATATACCAAATCAAACTTCTTGCCCTTATGTTTCTGCTATGCTAAAATATTTTTAATGGTTGATGATATTGTTTTACATATCCTCGGTGACTATGCCCCATTTTCCAGAATGGGCAAAAGCATTGGCTATCAGATAACCATAGGAGAATCCATCTATCTTATAGATTGCGGAGCACCACTTTTCCAGCAGATAGGCGGCCATGGGCTTAAAAAGGTAAATGGCTTGATAATTACCCATTGCCATGATGACCACAAGAGGTGGTTCACGGATTTAGCCCTCTTTAATATGTATGCACCTGATATGCAAAAGAAGGTTTCCCTTCTTACATCAGAGGATGTTAATAATGAGCTTATCAGGGCATCTGGCCCTGCAATAGAAAAAAGCCTCTCAAAAGACTCAAAGAATATAATAGATATTTGCTATGAAGAATATATTGATTATCAAATACTAGGCCCTTTGGCAAAATATAGAATTGTTTCCCTTGATGAAGGGGGTGGAAAATCCTGCCTTTATGTAATGGATAGAAATAATAACATTCTTCCTCCTGATAGGGCAAAGATTGTTATAAGTGAGAGGACAAAAAAGCCACGCTTACTTTTTAAAGATCCTGATTATTTAGAGTGGGTTGAACCCGATGCCTTTTATCCATTTTCCTCATCTTCCTTCTATGAAGGGGAAAAAAATATCTACAGAGATGATGAGGGCTTTACTATAGAAGCCATTAAGTCAGCTGTGTGGCATGGTGTTTCAGGGATTGGCTTAAGGATTAAAACCAATAGCGAAACATTAGTCTTTAGCTCAGATACAGCCCATAATGAAGAATTGTGGAGGTCTCTTTGGACAGATAAAAGAACCCAGAGATTTCCTATGTCAAGGAAGGAATTTGAATCCTCTTCAGTAATATATGGCAATATTAACGACTACATAGAAAGGATATGGAGTGAAGAGCGATACAAAGAGGCTATAAATGCCTTTAATGATGCCACTGTTATTCACGATATCTCTGTTAGAAATAGCATTGTCCATACAGACTACGAGGCACTAAATAAGACAGGGTTAAAAAAGGATTCTGTGATGCTAACCCATAGCCCTGACAAGATAACCTCTGAATGGCTGTTGTGCAAGGCAGGTAAAAGCTTTAAGATTAAAGGGGGTAGGTTTTTTGAGATAGTGGATGATAGGCTTTATCCAATGAATGCAGACATTTACCATAAAGAGGGAGGAAAATATTATGCAGGTTATAAAAATGAAAAGGCAAAATACACTGTGTATGAAGATAGGGGGCTTTTAAGGCTTGCTGCCCTGGAAGAATATGACAGAACCCAGGGCATACCCCTTTACAATGTAGAGCTATATGAGGATATATCTGGTAAATATTTTCCAAAGATAGAGAAGCCCAATACTATGTATTTTGAGCGTCCTGATGGAAGGATAGAGATTATGGAGTTCACAGCCGAGGGAAGCAAAGGGGCTATAGTAGAGAATCATAGGCACGACTTACACACTTAACCTTTTCTACATATACCAAAAATCAATTGAATTTCAAGCAAACCCTTTTGTTAAAGGGCTAGGGTTAAGATGCCTGTTTGGTCTATAAGGTTAGGAAGTTAGTCACTTTTTCACCAACATCCTAACCCAACTTCCATACTGGCTTTTTAACCTTAACCTAGGACATTGAAATTACTCCTTCGTGGTTTAATCTCTTTTAGTCTAACTGTATTATTGCAACAATTTATGCAAGATACTATAAAGCAAAAAGACATTATTTAACTTTATAATGTTCCAATGCACTAATCCCTCTGCCTACAACCAAAACATCCTTTTTTAGCATTTTTCTCATAAATGAATTCCCTTTTGTCTTGCCCTTTTGGAAAGCTCATAAGAGCGATAGAGCTTTATGTGTGGATGTTCTTTTTTAAGATCTGCCTCTACATTAGGATGGATTGAATAACAAAGCATGAGGGGGAATACATCGGCTTTTAAGTAATTCCTTGCCCTTTCAATAACCTTTGAAAAATCTTTAATATCGTTTTTTCCTATGCTTGCTTTAGATTCTCCAATAATGTATATCTTGCTTCCATTCTGCCTTGCCTCAGCATAGATATTTATCTCATCCTCGCCACCCTCTGGATAGATAAAGAATCTTCTTTCAAATTCCTTTTCTATCTCAATTCCAAAATCCTCCTTTAACACAGAAGGAAAGAGGTGGTAGTATTTTTCCTCAAGCTCATAGCCAATGGTATTTGATATACCACCTAATCTTTGGTCTGTTTTTTCCTGGGCAATGGCAAGCTTTTCTAACCTTTGCTCTGTCCTTTTCTGTGCCTCGGCAAGCTCTTCTACCCTTTGCTCTGTCCTTTTCTGTGCCTCGGCAAGCTCTTCTACCCTTTGCTCTGTCCTTTTCTGTGCCTCGGCAAGCTCTTCTACC
>JBFMDZ010000087.1:0-3186 GCA_040753555.1 bacterium | reverse complement strand
CCTTTGCTCTGTCCTTTTCTGTGCCTCGGCAAGCTCTTCTACCCTTTGCTCTGTCCTTTTCTGTGCCTCGGCAAGCTCTTCTACCCTTTGCTCTGTCCTTTTCTGTGCCTCGGCAAGCTCTTCTACCTTTTGCTCTGTCCTTTTCTGTGCCTCGGCAAGCTCTTGCAAAGCTTTATCAAGCCTGCCTACCTCCTTCTGGGTTTCTTTCTGAGCAATAGCAAGCTCTTCTAACCTTTGCTCTGTCCTTTTCTGTGCCTCGGCAAGCTCTTCAATAACTATTTCTATCCTTGTAAGACGCTTCTCACTTTCTTTCTGGGCAATGGCAAGCTTCCTTACCTCATTCGTAAGGAGGTTAAACTCTTCCCTATCTACCCTTATACCCTTTGTTTTTTCCTCTACAATCGTCTCAATTGTTTTGTAAAGCTCAAGACTTATCGCCATATCTTTATTGTAACCTTTAAGGTAGTCTTTTGTCAATCCGAGTAACTATTCAGCCACGGATGAACTTTAGATGAAACATGGATTTTTTATCGTTTAAATTCAACGCTTTCTCTTCCATTCAACTTTTTCTCTTCCAAAGTTAATTATGTAAGTCCACTTCTTTTTTTCTGGCAAAAAGCCATAAGACCCCAGCAAATTATAACCTTCAAATGCTCCTTATACTAAAAAGCAATTGGTTTTCCAGTAATCAAAATCATTATTTAGTTAGATTTGGACACCAATTTTGTTTGGGTATAAATAATATCCTCTGTTATTTTTTATGCTTTAAACTCATTCTATTTTATCCTCTGCTAATCCGTGTTAATCAGTGGCTGAATGGTTACAAATATGCTTTTAGGAATATCCATTTTGCCTTTATGACTTAACCTAACCTGTAAGATCTCTTTATCTTCCAAAACCTTCTTTCATGTTTTATGCTTCTTTTCCCTGACCTTTTCAAATCCTATTTTTTCTAAGACCCTACGCATCTGGTCATAGGTGTATATGGCCATACCTTACCTCAATCTGCTCTAACACCTCCCAGTCACTTTTGCATCGGTTTATCCTTTCTATGTAGGGTAAATGGTGGTAACGATTGGGGCTTTTAGAAAAAAGCCCTTTTTGTGCCTCATAGTCTTCGGCATACTCTTTAATCATCTCCACCATTGCCCTGAGGGTATCATTTGGTGTGTCCATTTCCGTTAGCAAATCCAATTCCACGCATTTAGCACAAAACCTGCTATTATCTTTAAAGATATAAACTGACAGCCTGGTTAGATTTTCTACAATAAGAAAATAGAGGACAACAATAATAAAAATGGCAAATAGCCTTGAGAGTTTAATAAGAAGCCTTGGATCAAGAAATCTATTTGTGCATTTAAAGGTCAATGCCAATAAAACAATGATTAAGGCTGTGCCAGAGGATAAAGCTGCCGCGACAAAGGAGGGAGGGGTTAATGACGAATGGTAAAGCTCTCTTGCCCTGATAAACCCAAATATTCCACCTGTTCCCGAATGAACAAGGATAGCAATAAAAACAGCAATTACTCCTAATACCTTAATTGTTTTTTGCATCTCTTTTTCCATGACAAAGATATAGACAAAGCATAATAAAATGTAAGTTGTATAAAATAGGGCATTCCAGGACAATATGGATTCTGGATTTGGATGGAAGAATAGCTCTAATACCCTCTCTGGCCTTCCTAAATTAAACCCTAATGAGATAAGGGCGCCAATCAATAATATTGCGGCAAGGTATGCAGCAACCCTTGCAAATTGCTTATATTGTTTTTGGGAAAAAACAGCGGAAATGGATGATAAAATAAGTGAGCCTGCAGAAAGGCCAATGAAAAAAATGGTTAGAACCTTCATAATTCCCCAGGGCACATTATTGGTCATCCCGGTAATGTAATATCCCTTTGTGAACATAAGGTAGGAATAATAGCATCCTAGAAGAGCAAGGATGACGAGAAGGGCTAAAAATAGGTTAAATTTAGCCCTCTTTCCGCTTATTCTTTCAAAATCTAGCTTCATCAATCTTTTACTCCCAATTTCTTTTTTATAAAAATCCTTATCTTTTTTGTCCTCTCGAGAGCATCTTTAGCCTCTTCTTCTATGGCTTCTTCTCCTGGATAACGGTATTCAACAACATATGGGGTTAAAGGCATTATAATCTCCCGTATTTCCTCAAAAGAAGGGTCATCTTCTCCACAGAGGTCTAATAGATTTTCAAGGTCGTGTGTCCAGGGAGGATTTTTCTCTTTAAAAACTAAAGATGCCTTAAAATATTTTTCGCAAGCTTGCTGACAGTGGTAGCATACAAGGTCAAAAAGGGGATCTTTTTTTCTTTTAGCAAGATAGCAAGCAGCCTTAAAATCATTTTCTGCTTTATTATACCACTCTAAAGCATTAGATTTTTCTTTCATAAACAACCCTTCCATTTTCTATAATTTTCTTGATAAAAAAATCATTTATCTTAAGCCTTTCTTCAATCTCTCTTGGGGTTCTTACCAGAATATCCATAGACAGAAACCTGGGGCGACAGAGCTTTCTAATCTTGATTGCTCTTTTGGCAGGCCTTTCATTACTTTTCATTATTACTAGCAAATCAACATCACTATCTGGCTTAGACTTTCCCTCTGCATAGGAACCAAAAAGAATTACCTTTAAAGGATGAAAGTGTGTTTTTATCTTATTTATTATATCGTTTAAAAGCCTCTCATCTATCTTCAATTTTTAAATCCCCAAATAATAAACCTTTGGCTTTAGCCTTAAATCTTCTCTTATTGCCTTTGCATCCTTTAGATTTATATTATTCAACTCACCAAAGGTAAATGCCTTGTTTGGGCAGACCTCAACACAAATGGGCAATAACTCTTTGTCTACCCTATGCACACAAAAATTACACATTCCTGGCACACCAAAACTATGCCATCCTCCCTTATAAATGATGCCTTTACCGGGCAAACACGAACGCAAGGGGCATCGCTGCAATGGTTGCAAAGAATGGGGATATTTTTGCCCTCCATCTTTGCTATCCTTATCCAATAGTTATCAATCCTTTTTTCTCCAAAGACCCCTAAATTCCTATATTTCGCTACCTTTGTCCAGAATTACCTCTAAACAGGATATATTATATCAAAAACACATCACAAAAAGATAATCTCTTTTTTCCTTTATAGATTTTTTTGTTAAATACCATCAAAA
>JBFMDZ010000086.1 GCA_040753555.1 bacterium | reverse complement strand
CGTGCTTCGTGCTTCGGATTTCGTGCTTTCTTTCATTTTAACTTCCTTTCTTCTTCTCGTCTACCTAAACACATACTTGAAAGGTGTAAAGATAACACTAAAATTCTTTGCCTTGTATTTAGGCTTATGATAAAGAAAAGATAAATAGGCTGTTTACGGATTGTAGTTTTTTTAAACCTTCATAAAAAGCACAATAAAAATAGAGTTCTCGCTTCACTAAAGGGGGAAAGGGGGAGGATTATTCTAATATTTTTCAATAACCATAAATTTAAGCCCTATGAAAGGTTTTAGTAAAATTGGGGAATTTCTATAGTTACAAATTGCGAAGATTTAGGAAAGATACTATAATTGAAACAGCTAAACATATGCTTTTACTCAAAAATGGCTCTGTTTTGGGATTTGGTGATAATTTTGACATTCTTATTAGCGATGGAAAGATTACAAAAATTCAAAGGAATATTTCTTTTCTTGGCTGTAAAACCTTTGATTGTAGAGATAAAATTATCACCCCAGGCCTTATTGACCTTCATACACATATAAGGTCATTTAAGGAAAATGAAAGGGAAACAATAGAATCAGGGATAGAAGCAGCAATATCTGGTGGATTTACAACCATTTGCATAATGCCAAATACAGACCCTCCTATAGATAACCCAAAAATATTAGGAAAGATTAAAGAAAAACAAAGCAAGATCCAGGTTTTTCCTATAGGTGCCATTGCAAAAGAAATGGGACAATTAAGGCTTTCTGACATAAAAGGGATGAAGGATAGCGGAATATTTGCCATATCTGATGATGGAGCAGAGCTAGAGGATAAATCCCTCCTAAAGGATGCAATGGATATAGCATCCGAGCTAGACCTCCTTGTTATCCTCCATTGTGAAATTCCATCTGAGCCAAAGGCAATTGAGAAAAATATATCCTTATGCTTAGATACAAAATCCAGGCTTCATATTGCACATATAAGCACAAAGGATGGAATATCTTTAGTAAAACAGGCAAAAAAAGAAAGCCAATGTATAACCTGTGAGGCAACGCCACACCATTTTACATTGAGTGATGTAGCCTTTAATGTAAAGCCTCCTATTCGGACAAAAGAGGATAAAGAGGCTGTAATAGAAGGGCTTTGTTCTGGAACAATAGATATAATTGTAACAGACCATGCACCCCATCCTATGGCTTTTGATAAACCAGGGATATCAGGAATTGAAATCTGCCTTTCCCTTGTTCTAACAGAGCTTGTGAATAAAGGCTATCTTTCGTTAATAGATGCAATAGGAAAGCTTGCAAAGAATCCTTCCAAGATAATTGGGTTACAAAGAGAAACAAAAGAGGGATGCGAAGCCTATCTTACCATTATTGATTTAAAAAATGAATGGGTTGTAAAAAAAGAGGATTTTAAATCAAAGGGAAAAAACACACCATTTGAAGGCTGGAAACTCAAGGGAAGACCAATTTCTGTTATTACACCTTATTTTGATTTATTGTTTTGACAAAATTCCTGTTTTAAGGCATTCAATCCTTATTTTTGGAGCAATTTCTAAAATTATACTTTTTTCACCTACATCATAAATTGTCCCACAAATTCCACCTATTGTTATAATTTTATCACCCTTTTTTAAGCTATTAATCATCTTCTTATGCTCGTTATCCTTTTTTTGTTGTGGCATAATTATTAAAAGATAGAATAGGGCTATAATGATGATAAATGGAAAGAGAGAAAATAAAATTCCTGGTGCTTGTGCATTCATTTTTCTATATTTTTTAACCTCTCACTTTCTGTCTCAAGAAAATCTATCTTCTTTTTAAAGAGGTAGTTTGCAAATGGAATATCTGGATTTTTCCTTCCCCTTTCTTTGCTCAATTCTGCTTTTATAAGGTCAATTTCCTCTTTATCCTTTATCTCGGAAAGGAGATTAATGTTTTCACCTATACCAAGTATAAGGATTCTATTCAGAATCTCAATAATTTGGATATATCTTCCTGGTGCAATTGTTTTTATAGCGATTACCTGGATAATACCTTCCTCAGAAGGCCTTCTTTTTCTTTTGAAAACAAAAACAATAAGAAAAGCAAGAAGAGCAACAAATCCAAGATATAAAGCAATTTTTATAATAATCCAGAATATGTTAATATCAGATGGCGATGCCAGGGTAAATGTTGGTGTAGCCGCAAGGGGAAGGGTTTTCATTGTAGAGAAGAAAGCCTTTCCTTTGGCGTTATAATGCTTGTTATCCTTACCCCAAAATTCTCATCAATAACAACAACAGAGGCTTTTGCGACAAGCCTTCCATTAACCAATACATCAACAGGTTCGCCTGCCATTTTATCAAGCTCCATTATATACCCTTCTCCTATCTTTAAAAGGTCAGAGATGTTTTTGTTTGTCTTTCCAAGCTCTACACTTATTTCAACAGGAACATCCATTAAAAGCTGGATATTGGATGGCATCTCTGGCATAGTTGGACGGGCTTCTGCAAATTGGACAGGGCCTGTAGGAATTACAGATGGAGTTTCTTTTTCTTCTATACCTTCCACAATGGGCTTTGCCATATCAACAGGGACAAGCTGAATGAAATCTCCTTCAAATAGATCGCCAACATTAAGGTTGTAATTTATCTTTACAAGCTGGGATTCTTTTAGTATATCAAGCTCTGTCTTTTGCTTTTCAAAGTCAATAATTCTTACCTTTGGAGGATGGGTAGATAAAATTTGCCTTCCTAGCTTTGTTGATAAAGAAGAATTTGCCGCCTCAATCATCTTTCCTATTGCATCAGCAAGGGCACCAAGATATACCTCTGTTAGCTCCTCTGGTGGCTTTGTTCCGTCCCCTCCTGTTGCTAGGTCTGCCATTGTCGCACCATGCTCTTTTAATAAAATCATATAGGTCATTCCCTTTAATCCTTCTGTATGTTCTGTCTCAACAACAATAGCATTTTTTGGAAGCTCTGTTTCTAATTCTTCAGATGTTAGGGTTTTTACATCTGGGTTTTCTATTTTTACCTGTTTATTTAGAACCTTGGAAAGAACCTCTGTAGCAGAAAGCATTGCTCCACTATAGATGTTTTCAAGCCTTTCTTCCTCAATTGGCGAGATAGCTTTTTCCTTTCCTCCCATCTCACCAAGAAGGGCGTCTAATTCTTCTTTTGTAATTGATGCTTCTTCTGCCATTCTAAGTTAAATTATAGATAACTTATTAGATTTTGTAAAGGAATTTTCTAGTAAAATTTTCCTGCAAGGAAAATATAAAAAGGAGGGTTGCTCCAAATAGGAATATTCCTATAAAACAACCTCCCTTCATACACAATACACTATTGCTTTTTAAGCAGCTTCCAGGGATTCTTTTTCAGGTCAGCTGATAGCTCTTCTAGGTTTTTTCCTGTATTTGAAAGGGATTTTGAAGCTTCTGTTATATTTGAAGAGCCCTTTTCTACCTCTTTAATCAGCCTTCCTAAATCAGTCATAGCCTTGTTAAATGAAGATGCACCATCTGAGATGGATTTTTCATTTTTCTTTAAAATTGTATTTAAGTTATCAGCTGCTTCATTAAAGGAAGATATTGCAGATTTTAATTCATCTGGCTTTACGACCCCTGCAATTTTATTAAACCTTTCTGTTGCTTTATTAAAATTGCTGATACTGTTTGATAAAGTCTCCCTGTCTATAGACTTTGCTGTTTTTTGTAAAGATAAAGATGCTTCCTTTAATTCAACAATACAAGACCTTATATTCTCCTTATTCTCCTTTGTTATATCAGCAATAGCCTTTGAAGCAATGGAAATGTTGTTAATTGCTTTGATGATTTCTCTCTTATTTCCCGATATAATGTCTGATGAATCCTTTGTAATTATAGCAAGGTTCTTAAGGGAGTTTTCAAGGTTTTCTAACACTTCCTTTTCTCCCATAAGCTTATCAATGATTGTTACTGTTCGCTCCATCTTATAGACAACAATTTCTGACCTTTCAAGAATTTCAGAGATATTTACCGGGTTAATACCAACCAGAAAATCGCCGTTTTTTACTTTAGAGAGGCTTTTTCCAAGGGTTATCTCAACATATTTCTCTCCAAGAAGGCCTAGTGTATTTACAGTAACCATTGAGTCAGATGGAATCTCTACATCCTTTTTTACCCATACCTTTACATACACCTTATTATTCTTAAGATAAAGCTCCTTTACAACGCCTGCATCCATTCCAGAGACCATTACAGGTGCACCATCCCTAATCCCAGATACATAATTAAACCTTATGGTAAAGGTATATCCTTTCTGGCCAATCTTTACATCACCAATGGCAATAATAAGAAAAGCCAATATAAAAAGGCCAATTCCAACAAATATGCCTATTTTTAGTTCATCTTTCATCCTTCTTTCCCTCCTGTGATAAATTGCCTAATATGAGGATTATTGCTTTGTTTTATTTCATCTGGCATTGCCTCAATAATAATTTTTCCATTGTAAAGCATAGATATTCTATCTGCAATAGAATAAGAAAGGGCTATATCATGGGTTACAACAATGGATGTAACATTAAGCCTGTTTGAGAGGTCTTTCATAAGATAGCCTATCTCAGACCCTGTAATAGGGTCTTGCCCTGTGGTTGGCTCATCGTATAAGATTATCTTTGGATTCGTAATTATAGCCCTTGCCAGAGCAACCCTTTTTTTCATCCCTCCAGAAAGGCTTACAGGATATAGGCTTTCAATGCCTGAAAGACCAACAAGGGAGAGACTATGTTTTACCCTAGCCATTATATCAGCCTTATTTAAATTAGTATGCTCAATAAGAAAAAATCCAACATTCTCAAAGACATTTAGAAAATCAAAAAGTGCAGATTCTTGAAATACAACGCTAAACATCTGCCTTGTCTTTATAAGCTCATCCTCTGAAATACTTGCTATGTCTTTCCCAAAGATAATTATCCTTCCTTTGTCTGGTTTCATCAGGCCTGTAATTATCTTTAAAAGAACGCTTTTTCCGCAACCAGACCTTCCCAAGATAACATAGGTCTTTCCTTCCTCTATATTAAGGGATACACCCTTTAATACCTCATTTTTCCTAAAGCTTTTATAAATATCCTCTATTTTAATCATCCATTTATATTCCCATCATTCCAATTGAGGAAACCTTAACATCCTCAAACAATTCTAATGTTCTTTGTTCTGGGATATTTATTGTATTATTTTTTCTGTATCTGCCAGTAAATTCCCCCCTCTCTTTTCTTTCTTTAAATGTCTTTGTTACTATATGTTGTAATTTTTCATAATGGGCATATTTTATCTCATTCTTATAGTTCTCCAATCTATTTTTGGCATATTTAATGTAATCATCCGACATTTCTATGCCTATAAAATCCTGCCCCAGTATCTTTGCTGAAACCAAAGTAGTTCCACTTCCACAATAGGGGTCAATGATTATTCCCTTATTTTCATCCATAACAGAATAGATTACCCTGATTGGAAGTGCTAGGGGAAATGGTGCGGGATGGGGATTTTTTTGCTCGGGCTGAAATCTCCATATTGAGCTTAATAAAGCATGCTTTGGCTTTAATTCCTCACCGATTAAATTTTTCCTTTCGGGTTTATAAAGCCAATAAATCCTTTCTTCAACCTGCCAAAACCTCCATCCCCTTATGTTTGCTGCAATCATCCTATCCCAAATTATCTCTTGTTTAATTGTCCACCTTGTTTTTCTTAACCAATCCATTGGATGAAGCATTTCCCCCTTCTCCCACCTGATTTTATGGTTATAGAAAAAAGAACCACGAGGTTTAGTAATTCTAAAAATCTCATTTAAAACATTTATTTGATTTTTCTGATATAAATCCTCGGGTAATTTATCTGTTGCACCTGAATATTGGACATTTTTAACCAGCCATCCTCTTTTATCTTCACCTTTGTTATAGGGTGGTGAGGTTATTCCCAGATCAACAATCTCATCGGGCAATGTTTTTAAAATAGACAAAGCATCTCCCTGAATAATTTTATTTAGATATTCCTCTTTATTCATTTTGCTTTTTTCTTTAAAAATTCATAGAAATCTTTGACAATGTAAGGTTTATATCCCTCTAATTTATCTTTCTTTAAAATGTAGATAATCTTCAAATTGGGAGAGTCAATAAAATACTTGTAATCAAAATTGGCGCTTCTTAGGAATTGCCCTGTAATATCTCTACCCCCTTTAAATCTTTTTAGCAATTGCCCCTCTAAATGTTTTGTAAATTTAGGATAATTAAAGGGGAATTCAAGTATATAAATGAGCTTTCCGTCTACAAACCCGCTTATTAGCACATTTAGGTTTTTCTCTTTTCTGTCTCTTTCCAATCTCTCAAAGGTATAGTCGGTAAAATTTCCTCCGCCATTAAGTTTTCTTAATGGTCTTGAGTTGGTATCTACATTCTTGGGCTTTGCCTCACATTTTATGGTTCTACCAGGGACAAAAACATCTTGCTTAAAACCATTATAACCTATTTTCCCTTCTTTATGTTCATATCCTGCCAAAGTAACCGTGATAAATTCTCGGATGGTGGATGAATTTTTATCATTTATATACATTGTCATTAAATCAACCAATATTCCAATGAGGGTATCCTTTGATTTGCCAATTAAGTAATTGCTTAACTCGTTATGGGTTCCGGTTGAATATATGTTTATTACCTTTGCTAATTCTTGATTCATATAATCATCTACCAATCATCAAAATAAGATTACCGTAAGAAAATAGTCAAAGACCAGAACAGTGGCAATGGATGTTACAACCGCCGATGTTGTTGCCTCTCCAACGCCAGTTGCACCTTCTTTTGCCCTAAAGCCCTTATAACAGCTTACAATAATTATAATAATTCCAAAGAATATTGTCTTTATCAAGCCAGAGGTAAGATCAGATACCTTTAAGAAGTCTATCATTTTTGTAATATAAAGGTCGCTTTTTATATCAAACATACAAACACCAACAACATATCCCCCAATTATTCCAATAATATCAGCAAATATTCCCAGTATTGGCATCATAATAGCTGTAGCAATAAGCCTTGGAAGGACAAGGTATTCCAAAGGGTTGACAGCTAGTGTCTCTAAAGCATCTATCTGTTGGGTTGTCTTCATTGAAGAAATAGTAGATGCTGCTTTAGCACCTATCCTTCCTGCAACAAGAACAGCAACAATTACAGGCCCTACCTCTGTGAGCATTGAAGCACCAACAAGGGCTCCTGTATAAACCTCCATTTCTATTCTTTTAAATTGATTGTATCCAAGATAGCCAAGAACCATCCCAAAAAAGGAAGAGACAATGAATAAAATAGGGAGGGTATTTACACCAACATCAACAAGGTGAGAGATTATCCTGTGGGTTGTGGGAGTAAAAAATGGCCTCTTTATTCTTATAAGCCTCTGCTCAATGATGGATTTTATAAAAATAATAAAAAGGCTCTTTGTAAGGATAAAAACCCTTCCCAGCTCTTCAAAGAAATAGGAAATCATTTAATAAAATTCAAAATGCAAAACTCAAAATGCAAAATTGTGGTAAAGATTTAATTAAAAATATAACCACATTTTTTAGTTTTAAGTTTTTATTATTCCTTAATCCTTGAAAGATTTTCGAATTTTGCATATTGTTTTAGAAAGGCAAGCTTTACGGTTCCTATTGGTCCATTCCTTTGCTTTCCAATAATTACCTCTGCTATGCCTTCATTATCTTCTGTGGGTTTATAATATTCCTCCCGATAGACAAAGAGAACAACATCCGCATCCTGCTCTATTGCCCCAGATTCCCTTAAGTCAGAAAGCTGGGGTTTTCTCCTTTGAACCTCTGTTGCACGGGATAGCTGGGATAAAGCAACAATGGGAATATTTAGCTCCTTTGCCAGAGATTTAAGAGACCTTGATATTTCTGATATTTCTTGCTGCCTATTCTCTAGGTCCCTTCTTCCCTCTATCAATTGCAAATAATCAATTATAAGAAGCCCAATATTATTTTTTGCCTTAAGCCTCCTTGCCTTTGCCCTCATCTCAATGACAGTCATAGGCGTTGTATCGTCAAGGTAAATCTCTGCCTCCCTTAAATTTCCAGCTGCTAAAGAGATCCTTGGAAGCTCATCCTTTTTAAGCTGGCCTATCCTTAATCTATGGGCATCAACACGACCTTCAGCACATAGAAGCCTAATAACAAGCTGAGCCTGACTCATTTCAAATGAAAATATGCCAACCGCTGTTTTTTCTTTAATAGCAACATGCTGGGCAATAGAAAGGGCTAAAGATGTCTTTCCCATAGATGGCCTTCCAGCAATAATAACAAGGTCTGATGGCTGAAAGCCTGCTGTTTGCTCATCAAGGTCAACAAAACCTGTGGGAATCCCTGTTATATGTGGCTTATGGGCACACAGAGCCTCAATATCTTCTGGCTTTAACATATCTCCTATGGATATAAATCCACCCTTTACCTTTTTTGAGGCAATGTTAAAAACAAGCTGTTCGGATTTGTCTAAAATATCAGAGACATCGCCAATTTGTTCATAGCCCATCCTTGTAATTTGTTGACCAGCCAAGACAAGCTCTCTTAAGGCTGCTTTTTGGGAGATGATCTTTGCATAATAGGGTGCATTGGAAGATGGTGGAACAGAGGAAATTAGTCCTGTAAGGTATGTTGCACCACCAATTATAGAGAGAGAACCGCTTTTATTTAACTCATCAGATAGAGTAACAAGGTCAACAGGCTCATTCCTTTCCCAGAGATTGAGCATTGCTTTATATATCTTTCTATGGGATTCCCTATAAAAATCATCCTCTCTTAAAAGCTCAACCACCTCATTGATTACCTCCCTATCCATTAGCATAGCCCCAAGGAGGGATATTTCAGCATCAAGTGCTTGTGGTGGAAGCCGTTCCTGATTGATAAGAAGGGTGTCTAACATAAAATTTTGGATTTTAAGATTTCTGATTTAATTTATTTATTTGTAACTATTCAGTATATCGTATTTTATATGTTTGGCTGTTTTAAAATTCATCCATTCTATAATAAATCCCAAATCCCAAGTTCAAATGTCAAAAAAATGTCCAATTTCCAATGTCCAATATC
>JBFMDZ010000085.1 GCA_040753555.1 bacterium | reverse complement strand
GAAGGCTTATCTTTATTCCATCCTGGGTTGGAAGGATGCGAACTAAGCCAAGTGTCTTTTCTTCCTTAAATCCCTGCTCAATCTGTTCAATGTATCTTTGGTTGAAGACAGAGACACCTGGTATTCTATATCCCATCATCTCAGAGGATGCCTTCTTTATCTCCCCCTTTTCTGGTCTTTTCTCACCACCTCCCTCAAAGATGGAGAATACCCTTGAGAATGCTGTTGCCATTGCCTTGAATTTGCTCTCTGATATGCCACCTGAGGAAACGAGGATGATAAATACACCCAGCAGGAGGGTAATCATATCTGCGTATGTTATAAGCCATCTTAAGCCACCTGCTGTTTCACACTTTGCCTCTTCCTTTTTCTTTTCCTTTTTTTCTGGCTCAGCTGCTGGCTTTTTTTCTGCCATTATTCCTTCTTTGCCTTAACAGGGTAGGTTTTTGGTGAGAAGAATGCCCTGAGTCTTTCCTCAAGAATTCTTGGGTTATCTCCAGCCTGGATTGAAAGAACGCCTGTAATTATTATTTCCTTTAGGAATACCTCCTCCTTGGTTAAGGTAGCAAGCTTGGTTGACATAGGGATAAAGACAAGGTTTGCAATAGCAACGCCATAGAATGATGCAATAAAGGCAATGGCTAGGGCATGGACTGTTTTCATAATATCACCGCCACCCATCTGTGCCAAAGCACCGGTTAGACCCATAATCGCACCCAAAATGCCCATTGTTGGAGCAATACCACCCATTGTCATAAGATAGCTATCACCCACCTTATGCCTTTCTTCCATTCCAGCAAGGTCTGTCTCAAGCACAGCACGGATTAAAGCAGGATCAAGGCCATCAACAACGAGCTGCATTCCCTTCTTAAAGAATGGGTCATGGATACCCTCTAAGTCTGCTTCCAGGGATAAAAGCCCCTCCCTCCTTGCCTTCTGGGCAAATGCAATCATTTGCTCAATTATCTCTCCTGCCTCAAACTTTGGATGGGAAAAAACAAGCTTGCAATATGTAGGAAGGAGCTTTACATGTTCTGGAAGATAACAAGACGAAGAAGCAAATAGGGTCCCCAAACCAATGATTACCATCCCTGGAATATTTAGATAGCCCTGTCCAACAATCCCTATGGTTTCAAGCATAACAGCTCCAACCATTGCGGCAATCCCACCTATAATCCCAATTAAAGAAACTAAATCCATCTTTCTTTATATTTTACTTACCCTGTCCACTTTTTTCAAGAATTATTTTTAATATTTTAATATTGTAAGTAAAGAGGTCGCAACATTTCTATAAAGTGTATCATCCTGCACCTGGTTTGTCAGTGTAAATTTGTGAATAAGCCTTGACTTTAAGGAAAGGGAATTGTTAAAATTTTCTTTTTATGGAAAACATAAGGGTTTTTTCTGGAAGGGCAAATAAGCCATTGGCAGATGAGATAGCCAGCTATCTTGGGATTTCCCTTTCAAACATAGAGGTATCCGACTTTGCAGATGGTGAGACATATGTAAAGATAAAGGAGAATGTAAGGGGTGCTGATGTTTATGTAATTCAGCCAACATCCCCTCCTACAAATGCAAACCTTATGGAGCTTTTAATAATCATAGATGCCCTGAAGAGGTCATCTGCAAGGAGAATAACGGCTGTTATCCCATATTTTGGCTATGGAAGGCAGGATAGAAAGGTTGAGCCAAGGGTTCCTATTACATCAAAGCTTACCGCAGACCTTATTACAACAGCTGGTGCATCAAGAATCTTAACAATGGACTTACATGCAGGACAAATTCAAGGCTTCTTTGACATTCCAGTAGACCATTTGTTTTCATCGCCCATTATTATTGAGTATCTTAAGAAAAAATCCGATGACCTTGTAATTGTCTCTCCTGATACAGGTGGTGTTGAAAGGGCAAGGGCAATTGCAAAGAGGCTTGATGCAGGATTAGGCATTATTGATAAAAGAAGGCCTGAGAAGAATAAATCAGAGGTTTTGAATGTAATTGGTGATGTATCGGAAAAAAATGTTGTCATTTTTGATGACCTAATTGATACAGGAGGAACAATTGTAAATGCAGCGCTTGCTCTAAAGAGAGAGGGAGCCCTGTCTGTTTCTTGTGCCGTTACCCATCCTGTTCTTTCAGGAAATGCACAGGAAAGATTAGAAGGAGGAGAGATAGAAGAGGTTATTGTTTGTAATACAATTCCTATTAAGGAATTAAGATGCAAAAAGATAAAGGTTTTATCTGTTGCAAGGCTTTTTGGAGAGGCGATTAAAAGGACAAATGAGGAAACCTCTATAAGCTCTTTATTTAATTAAAATGGAAGAATTAAATTTAGCTGTAGAAGAAAGGAAAATAGGGACGCAGGGAGAGATTAACAAATTAAGGAGGGATGGATTTATTCCAGGGATTATATATGGGCAAGATAAACCAAGCCTTCCAATGTATCTTTCAAAAAGGGAATTTCTTGGGTTCCTGCATAAGGGAAAAAGCCCTTTATTTTCTCTTACAATAAAAGGAAAAAAGGAATATGCAATTGTAAAGGAAAAACAAATAAACCCTTTAAAGAATGAAATTATCCACATAGATTTTATGAGGGTTGGCTTAAAGGAGAAGATAGAGATTAAGGTTGAAATAAGGGCTATTGGAACTCCGCAAGGTGTAAAGGAGGGAGGGGTTCTTGAACAGCTTGTCTATGAACTTAATATAAAATGCCCTGCACAAAGCATACCAGAGGCAATTGATGTAAATGTAGAGGGCTTAAAGATAGGCGATATGCTCCACATAAAGGATTTAAAAGAATATGAAGAAATAGAAATTCTTGAGGATAAGGAAAAAATTATATTTTCTGTTATTCCTCCAAAGGTAGAAGCAGAAGCAGAGGTAAAAGAAGAATTAGCAGAGCCAGAGGTTATTAAGAAAGGAAAGAAAGAGGAAGAGGAAGTATCAGAAGAATAATTCAATGATCCTTTTTGTTGGATTGGGAAATCCAGAGCCTTCCTATAAAAATACAAGACATAATTTGGGATTTAAGGCAATTGACATTTTAAGCATAAAAACAAAGATAGGGCTAAAAAAGGAAAATAATTGTCTTATAGGATTTGGAAAAATAAACGATATAGATGTAGCCCTAGCAAAACCCCTTTGTTTTATGAATGAGAGTGGAGGCCCTATTTTTTCTATATATAAAAAATTAAATCCAGATACAATGGTTGTCATTCATGATGATATGGATATTATACCAGGAAGGATAAAGATAAAGAAGGAGGGTGGAGCTGCTGGCCATAGGGGCATTTTGTCCATAATTCATAGCTTTGGAAGGGATGATTTTTTAAGAATAAGGATAGGGATTGGAAAACCAGTAGGGAATGGAAGGGATTATGTCCTCTCTCCTCCAGATAAAGAGGAGGAAAAGGCAATTGAGGATGCTTGTAATATGGCGGCTGAGGCAGGGATTATAATTGCAAAAAACGGAATAAAAAAGGCAATGGACATCTATAACAAAAATGATTGAGATTATAAAGGAGCTATGCACCGGGTGTGGAAAGTGTATAAAGGCTTGCCCGTTTGGGTTAATTGAAATAAGGGAGAAAAAAGCCTTTATAAAGGACGGGTGTAATCTCTGCTCTGCCTGTGTATCTGCCTGCAAGCCAAAGGCAATAAAAATAGAAAAAGAAGGGGTTGTTGGATTAAAGGGGGATAATATTTGGGTATTTATAGAGCAAGACAATGGAGAGATAAACCCTGTTTCCTTTGAGCTATTATCTTGTGCAAAAGGGCTTTCCAAAAATGTATCAGCCGTTTGTTTAGGCGATAAAATAGAAGGTCTTTCAAAAACCCTTATTGAAAATGGTGCTGATTTTGTTTTTCTGGTTGAAAGCCCAAATCTTTCATACTATTCAAACATTTATTCAAAGATATTGGCTGATATAATTAAGGAAAAGATGCCAGAGATTATTCTTATTGGAGGAACGGCAATAGGAAGGTCTTTGGCTCCAAGGCTTGCTTCACGGCTAAAAACAGGGCTTACAGCAGATTGCACAGAGCTAAAGATAGAAGATGGCAAATTTTACCAGATAAGGCCTGCATTTGGTGGGAATATTATGGCAGAGATAATAACAAAGACCATCCCAAAAATAGCAACAGTAAGGCCAAGGGTTATGAAAAAGGGAAGATGTGAGAAAAGGAAGGAGGGAGAAATTATAAAGATTGCACCAAATATCTTGCCTTCTGAAATTAAAGAAAGGAGGATTGAAATAAGAAGAGAGGAAGCTATTGGGAAAAAGATTGAGGATTCCGAAATTATTGTTTCTTTTGGAAGGGGCATAGGAAAACCCGAAAACATCAAGGTTGTAAAAGAGCTTGCAGATTGTCTTGGAGCAGCTTTAGGTGCTTCTCGTGCCGCTGTTGATGCTGGCTGGATTTCACACCTCCATCAAGTTGGTCAAACAGGAAAGACGGTCTCTTGTAAATTATACATTGCCTGTGGAATCTCTGGTGCAATCCAGCACCTTGTTGGAATGAGAGCGTCTGATTGTATTGTTGCTATAAACAAAGACCCTCACGCTTCCATATTTGATATCGCAACCTATGGAATTGTTGGTGATTTATTTGAAATAATCCCAATGATAATAGGGGAGATAAAAAAAGGAAGACAGCCCCTTGACAAAAGATGAGGCTTTGATGTAGATTTTAAAAGCGTGAAAAAGAAAAAACAGGGGAATATTCCTAAAATAATTGTTGTTTCTTTTCTTATCATCCTCTTTGTTGTTCCCTTAATCTTCCTTGTTCCTGTAAACTCTGTTGACCTTACAAAGATAGGTGTTTTATATACCTTTCTTTCCCTTATTCTTTGCCTTTGGGTATATAAATTTAGCAAAGATAGGGAATTTCCAAGGATTATAAGCCCAATCTTTCTTCCTGTTGTCCTTTTTTTCTGGATTGTAATTTTTGCTACAATATTCTCTCAATACCCATATTTAAGCCTTATAGGAGATTATAACAGGCTTCAAGGTCTTCTTACACTAACAGCCTATATCCTCCTTTTTTATATTTCATCAATACTTTCAAGAAACAAAAAGGTTTTATCATTGATGCTAGACATTATTCTCCTTTCCAATTTCTTTGCCGGCATTTATGGAATTATCCAGAGATTAGGTCTTGATCCATACCAATGGTCAGGGGGTGGTTGGGCAAGGATTCATTCAAGCTTTGGAAATCCTGTGTTCTATGCTGCATGGCTATCTATGGTTCTTCCAGTAAATCTTATCTTATATCTTAAAGAGGACAATAGAAAAAAGAGGCTTATATATGCTACTTCCTTCATCTATACCTACACCCTTTTGTTATTCGCCAATACAAGGGCAACATTTGTGGGATATTTTGGGGCATCTCTTATTTTCTTCTTATTTCTTCTGGGGAAAAGGTTCATTTTTTCTTTTTATGGAATAACAGGGCTTGTTTTTGGGATAATTTCAGCTATTATTATTCTTTTCCTTAATCCTACGGGGATTCATGCTTTATTTATTGGTGGTTTATTTATTGGAATTTTCTTTTTTGGCCCTTTTTTCTTTTTAAAAGGCTTTCATAAAAATCAAATATTTATAATAGGAATCATCTGCATTCTCCTTACTATCATCTTTAACTTTGATAAATCAGCCATTGCAGCAAGGTTCTTTACAACAATACAAATAAAAAAGGAGAAAAGCGAAAAAATAGAGGAAAAAATAGAGGTAGTCCAGGAAGCAGAAGGTGGAATTGCTGATCCCCTTCAATCATCTGCTGGTATCAGGATAATGATGTGGAAAGCCTGTTTTAAAATAATAAAGGAGCATCCAATATTTGGAATTGGGCCTGAAACACTTGGCTATGTCTTTCCAAAATATAGGGGTCTTTCATACATAAGAAGATTTTCAGAATATAGCCTGACAAATAGGGCACATAATGAAATATTGGATACAGCCCTAAATTATGGAATCCCTGGATTGCTTGTTTATATCTGGTTATTTCTCATCGTATTTTCTGTTGGAATAAAGGCATTTTCAGAAAACAAAGATAAGCTTATAATAGGAATCCTTTGCCTCCAGGCAGCATACCTTATCCAGAATGAATTTAGCTTTGGAGCAACAACAATATCTGGGCTATCTTGGGTTATGATTGGAATATTGGCTGGGCTTACATCCCCTGAAAAGACTACAATAATTGAAAGCAAAGCAAAAAGATACTTGATTGGAATCCCCCTTATTCTCCTTTCTTTTGTCTTTATTTTTCCCATTATCCCATATTTTATTGCAGATATTACATTTAGAACAGGCAGGGTTTATGAGGAGTCGAAAATGCCTGATATCGCAATAAATTATTACAGAAAGGCAATATCCCGATATCCATTTGAACAAAGCTATTATCATTCTTTGACACAGATATTGCTTGTTAGAGGAAAAAAAGAGGAGATGGATGAGGCAATCAAGCTATTTAAACAGGAATTAAGCTATACACCACAATCCTCATCCCTATGGCATTCATTGGGAACAGCATATTACTTAAGGGGAGGAGAAGGTGCAGAGGATAAAGCAATGGCTTGCTATTCCAGGGTTTTTGAAATAGACCCATACTATGCACCATCCCATCATTATATTGGAGTTATCAATAAGGATAAAGGAAGGCTTGAGGAAGCAAGGAAATCCCTTGAATATGCTGTTAATTTAAGACCTGATAACCCCGAATTTTTGGAAACCTTAGGCTATCTTTATATGGATATGGGAAATACAGAGGAGGCAAGGAAAATATGGGAAAGAATCATTAAGATTAACCCTAAATACTCAAATATCAAGGATGTTCACACAAGGCTTTCCCTTATCTATTACAATAAAGGAATGATGGATGAATGTGCAATAGAATGCAAGGAAATTCTAAAGATAGACCCAAACGATATGAATACAAGAAAAAATTTGGCAACAATTTATTATAGCAAAGGGAATTATCAAGATGCTGCTTCTGAATGTAGAATAATATTGCAACAAGACCCAAGTAATGCTTATGCAAGGGGGATGCTTTCTGCAATGGGAAAATAAATGCAAAATAAAAGCCACAAGCAATAGAGGTTAATGAATACAGATTTAACATTCATCACCAACGAAGAAGGGCAAACCCTTAAAGAAAGGTTTAATATTTTAATTAAGGATTCACGCTTCTTTGACTGCCTTGTTGGCTACTTCTATCCCAGTGGATTTTATGCTATTTATAACGCATTGGAAAAGACCGAAAAAATAAGAGTTCTTATTGGCATCAAAACCTCAAAGGAAACTTATGATTTGTTAGAAACTGCATCAGGACAAACCCAACTTCAACTCTCCCATAGGGAAACCAAAGAAGAGATTCAAGATATAATAGAAAAAGAGCTGGCAGATTCAGAAGATAACCAACAAGTAGAACAAGGGGTTTATAAATTTATTGAATGGGTCAAAAATGGAAAACTTCAAATAAGGGCATATCCATCTCAAAATATCCATGCCAAATTATACATAATGACTTTCAAGGAGGGCGATAGGGATGTAGGCAGGGTAATAACCGGCTCAAGCAATTTTACAGAGACAGGACTTGTGGATAACCTTGAGTTTAATGTAGAGCTTAAGAATCGGGTTGACTATGAATTCGCCAGAAAAAAATTTGAAGAGCTCTGGAAAGATGCGGTTGATGTAGGTGAAGAATTTGTTCAAACCATTCCCAAAACCTGGTTAAACCCCAATATTACCCCATACGAGCTATATCTGAAATTCTTATATGAATACTTCAAGGATGAACTAAACCTAATTGATAAAGTTTTTGTAAAGTATCTGCCTGAGGATTTTAAAAGATTTGAATATCAAGAGCAAGCGGTTTTGAATGCAAAGAAGATTTTGGAAGAATATGGTGGGGTCTTTATTTCTGATGTGGTAGGATTGGGCAAAACCTATATTGCGGCTATACTTGCAGGGCAACTTGAAGGGAGAACCCTCGTTATTGCCCCTCCTGCACTACTTAATAAGAATAATCCAGGTTCCTGGCCAAATGCCTTTTCTGATTTTCATATCCCGGCTAATTTTATATCCACAGGTAAACTTGATGAGGCATTAAAGGAAATAGAAAAAAGGGAATACGAAAATATTATTGTAGATGAAGCACACCGCTTTAGAACCGAGACAACCACTGGTTATGAAGAACTCGCCCAGATTTGTCGTAGCAAAAAGGTTATTCTTGTTACTGCAACCCCTTACAATAATTCACCAAAGGATATCTTCAATCAGATTAAACTCTTCCAGAATGCCAGAAAAAGCACAATCCCCAATCTTCCTAATTTAGAAGGTTTCTTTAATCGGCTCTATGACAAAATAAAGAAGATTGATAAGCAGGAAAATTACGATGAATATATTAAAACCATAAAAGCAAATGCAAAAGAAATAAGGGAAAAGGTCTTAAAATATCTTATGGTGCGCCGAACCCGAAATGAAATTGAAAAATATTTTGAAAAAGATTTAAAAAACAATAATATTAAATTCCCTGAGATACAAGACCCTGTGCCATTGTATTATGAGTTTAGCGAAGAAGAGGATAGGATTTTTACCAGGACAATCCAGTTAATTACCAAAAACTTCAAGTATAGCCGTTATACACCCCTGGTTCCTGAATACTACCAGGGTAAGATTTCACAACCAGAAGAATTATCTCAAAGGAATATGGGAAAATTTATGAAGATTCTGCTGGTTAAAAGGCTTGAAAGCAGTTTCTATGCCTTCTGTAATTCAATTGACAGATTTATCCATTCTTATGAAATGTTTATAAAAGAGTTTGATAAAGGTAATGTTTATATAAGCAAAAAGTTTATAAATAAGATTTTTGAGTTATTGGAAAGTGATGATGATGAAGAAGTTCAGCGTCTGATTGATGAAGGAAAAGCAGAAAGGTATGAGGCAAAAGATTTCAGAGAAAAATTTAAGATAGATTGTAACTATTCACCCTATAGGGAAATAAGGAATGTATATGTTTAGATAATGTTAAGGAAAATAATGAAGCCAAAGAATAAAAATCCCAATGTCCAAATCCCAATGACAAATGAAATCCCAATGT
>JBFMDZ010000084.1 GCA_040753555.1 bacterium | reverse complement strand
GACCAAAACAATGGCCGATGTTTTGGATTTTGAACATTTGGATTTTGATATTGTTTAGGATTTAGGATTTTGAATTTAGGATTTATTAAAAATTGATACTTTTTATGTAGGAGCTAAACACATACAAGTTTTTAGTTTTGCGTTTTAAGTTTTGAGTTTTTAAATGCCAGGCAAGATGGTCGCTGGATAGAATCCAGAGGAAAGTCCGGACACCAAAGGGTAGGATGCTGGGTAATACCCAGGAGCTGTAAGGCTATGGAAAGTGCAACAGAAAATACACAGCCGATAGAGAAAAACCTCGTAGGCAATGGTGAAATGGTGGGGTAAGAGCCCACCAAGGGAAAAAGTGATTTTTCCCTTTGGAAAACCCCATCCGGTGCAAGTTCAAACATAAGAGGCTAACCCGGCTATTCTTAAGGTAGGACGCTTGAGATGGTTGGTAACAATCATCCTAGATAAATGACCATCTAAACAGAATCCGGCTTATTGCCTGGCTATTTTTTTGTTGCATTATTTAATATGTTGATGTTATCATAATCTTATGAAGATTGGAATATTAACAGGTGGTGGTGATTGCCCTGGGTTAAATCCTGCTATTAGGGGTGCATACCTTAGGGCAATTGACTTTGGTGACGAGGTGATTGGGATATTGGATGGATGGAGAGGGCTTTTGGAAAAGAAGACCCAAAAGCTAGAATTACAGGATATTGATGAGATAATGAGACAGGGTGGAACAATACTTGGGACATCCAGAACAAACCCTTACAAAAAAGAAGATGGCGGAAAAATTTGCCTTAATAACTTTAAGGAGCTCGGGTTTAATGCCTTAGTTGCCATTGGTGGTGATGATACCCTAGGTGTTGCAAACAGGCTATTTTCTGATTTTGGCCTTCCTGTTGTTGGCATTCCAAAGACAATGGATAATGACCTGTCAGGGACAGACTATACATTTGGCTTTGACACATCTGTTTCATCTGCAATAGATGCCTTAGAAAAGCTTAGAGATACAGGAAGGTCTCACAGAAGGATTATGGTTTTTGAGGTTATGGGAAGGGATACAGGATGGGTTGCCTTATTCACTGCAATTGGTGGCGGTGCAGACTATGTCCTTATTCCAGAGATTAGGGTAGATATAAACAAGATATGTGGCCATCTAAAGAATGTTTACAAGAGAAAAAAATATGGCCTTGTTGTTGTTGCAGAGGGAATAGATGTTGGAGAGGAACAAGGCTCTGTTGATGAATTTGGCCATAAGATATTGCAGAAAAAGGGTGTTGGGAAAATAATCTCTGAGGAGATAGAAAAGAGAACCGGCATTGAAACAAGACTTGCTGTTATAGGTCATATCCAGAGGGGAGGTTCGCCAACATTGTTTGACAGGATTTTGGGAATAAGGGTTGGAATAGCCGCAGTTGAGCTTATCCATTCTGGAAAATTTGGAAGGATGTGTGCACAGGTTGGCAATAAAATAGTTGATATTCCACTTTCTTTTGGTGTTGGAAAGACAAAGTTTGTTGATAGTGATTGGACAAGGTTTATAGATATTGTGTTTAAATGAAGGAGAAGCTATATCTTGGAACAATTATTTTTGTTTCTTTGTTTCTAAATATCTATGGTATTAACTGGGGTCTTCCAAATGAAAATAGAAAAAATATATTTCCAGATAAAGGCTTAATCAAAGAATGGTCAGGTCTTCTGAAGGAAGAAAGGGAAGAAATATACCAAAAAACAGGTGGCAATCCAATATTTTATGGCTATTGGTTAAAAAAAAGACATCTTTTAAAAAAAGAAGAAGAAATAATTAGAATACCCCCTTATAAAAAAGGAGAAGTTCCAACCAAAGAGCAATTACATATAGTAAGGCCATATCTCCTTCGTTCACATCATCCAGATGAACAGGTAACTTTATCAGCAATTGCAGGGATGAAACCTGGTAAGCTTGACTTTAACCCCCATTTTTTTCAATATGGTGGGTTTTATATCTATTCTGTTGCAATAGCCTTAAAGCTTGCAAGTATGATGGGTTTTATAACCCTAAAGAGTGATATCGGATATTACTTTTTAAATCCGTCTGAAATGGGCAAGTTCTTTATTGTAGGAAGGTTTTTAGGGATAATCTCTGTTGTATTTTCAATAATCTTACTCTATTTTATTGGAAAGGAGCTTTTTTCTAAAAGAATAGGTCTTTTGGCATCTTTATTCTTTGCTATTGTTCCTTGTAATGTGATTTATCCCCATGAGCTGAAACCACATACATTTGGTATTGTTTGGGCATTAGCATCATTTTATGCAAGTATTATGGTCTTAAAAAATAAAGGAAAAAAGTGGTATTTTTTTGGAGGGGTTTCAGCAGGACTATCTGCTGGAACAAGCTTATTTTATGGCTCTACTTTTATTAGTATTTTTTTAGCACATATTATAAATAAAAAGGGGGATTTTAGGCTTCTTGTTCTTGCTATTCTTGGGGGATTATTAGGCTTTTTTGGAACCAATCCCTATTGGCTTGTTTGTCCAAAAGAGGTTTTGGGCACAATTGGTCATTCAAGGGATTGGTATCCTTCTTACTTAACGATTTATACCTTCTTTTCCTATTATACAGTTGCTTTAAAGTATGGAGTAAGAACCCCTCTTTTAGTATTAATTGGAGCAGGGGTTATTTATTCTCTGTTTAAACATAAAAAAGAGGATTTTTTGGTATTGGGATTGGTTCTTCCTTATTTATTTTATATAAGCTTTGAGGTTGCAGGTGGGCTTTCTTATGGCGAAATCCGTTATGCACTTCACATAGTTCCCTTACTCCTTCTTTTAGCAGCAAGGTTTATAGATGCACTTGTTTGTGTTTTTTATAAAAAGCCTATATTTATTGCCATTTTTCTGATTGTTGGTTATACATTTTTATATTCTTTTTCCTCTAGCCTTAATTTTGCAAAGGATGCAACCAATGAAAACACAAGGAATAAGTCTGCAAAATGGATTTCTTCATCCCTAAAAAAAGGAGAATCTATTGGTGCAGCATATCTTCCCCAACCATCCTGTTTTCCTCCATTTGATTTTTTGAATTATGAACTTATTATTATAGACGAACATGCCTTTCAAAAACCTATGGAGGAATTGCCTAATTATTTTATCTTAAGTGGAATAGTTCCTTCTTCTTATTATAAGAACATTTTAAAAAGATACAATGAGATAAAAAGATTTGACCCAATTCTCTCATTTTTTGGTATCCCTTTTTCTGACCAATTTACCTTTGCAAACCACACTGTTCAAATATTTAAAAAGAAATGAAAAAAGCATTAATCACAGGGATAACAGGTCAGGATGGTTCATACCTGGCAGAGATTCTTTTAAAGAAAGGATACGAGGTACACGGAATTGTTAGAAGGTCAAGCTCATTTAATACACAAAGGATAGACCATATATATCAAGACCCACACGAGCCAGATGTAAAGCTTAATCTTATCTATGGAGACCTAAATGATGCAAGTTCATTAAATAAAATCATAAGGACAATAAAGCCTGATGAAATCTATAACCTTGGAGCACAGAGCCATGTAAAGGTAAGCTTTGAGGTTCCAGAATATACCGGAGAGGTTGTAGGATTAGGAACAACAAGGCTACTTGAGGCAATAAGAGAGGCAGAAATAAACCCTAAATTCTATCAGGCATCATCATCAGAGCTATTTGGAAATAGCCCTCCTCCACAAAATGAAGATACGCCATTTTATCCAAGAAGCCCCTATGCAGCTGCAAAGGCATATGCATTCTATATGGTCAAAAATTATAGGGAGGCTTATGGTTTATTTGCCTGTAATGGCATATTATTCAATCATGAATCACCAAGAAGGGGAGAGACATTTGTTACAAGGAAGGTAACAATGGCTGTTTCTAGGATAAAGCTTGGGTTGCAGAAAAAGCTCTATCTTGGAAATTTGGATGCAAGGAGGGATTGGGGCTATGCTCCAGAATATTGCAGCGCAATGTATCTTATTTTACAGCAAGAAAATCCAGAGGATTATGTCATTGCAACAGGAGAGACGCATTCTGTAAGGGAATTTGTTTGTGAGGCATTTTCTTATGTAGGTCTTTACTGGAAAGATTATGTAGAGGTAGACCCAAAATATTTTAGGCCAACAGAGGTTGAGGTTTTAATTGGAGATGCAAGCAAGGCAAAGAAAAAATTAAATTGGAAGCCAAAGGTAACCTTTAAAGAATTAGTAAAGATAATGGTTGAGGAAGATATGGAAAAGGTAAAGAAAGAGCATAACATAAGATGAATGATTTTTGGAAGGATAAAAGGGTTATCGTTACAGGTGGAGCTGGATTCTTGGGAAAATATGTGGTTTCTAATCTTAAAGAGAGGGGTTGTCAAAATATATTCATTCCAAGAAGCAAGGATTATGATTTAACAAGGGAGGCAAATGTAGAAAGGCTTTATAAGGATTTTCCTGCTGATTTAGTTATCCATCTAGCTGCAATTGTCGGTGGAATTGGAGGAAACAGGGAAAACCCTGGGTTATATTTTTATAATAACCTTATAATGGGTGCGATGATGATGGAGCATGCAAGGAGGAATAATGTAGGTAAATTTGTTGCAATTGGAACAATCTGTGCCTATCCAAAGTTCACGCCTGTGCCTTTCAAAGAAGAGGATTTATGGAATGGTTATCCTGAGGAGACAAATGCACCTTATGGATTAGCAAAGAAGATGATGCTTGTTCAATCTTTAGGCTATAGAAAACAATATGGTTTTAATTCAATATTTCTCCTTCCTGTAAATCTTTATGGCGAAGGGGATAACTTTTCTCCTAAATCTTCCCATGTTATCCCTGCATTGATAAAAAAGTGTATGGATGCAATAGAAAATAAAGAAGATAAAATTATTGTTTGGGGAACGGGAAATCCAACAAGGGAATTTTTGTATGTTGAGGATTGCGCAAATGGCATATTATTGGCTTCTGAACACTATAACAAGAGTGAGCCTGTGAACCTAGGCTCAGGGATGGAAATTTCTATTAAAGACCTGGTTGCTCTAATCGTAAGGCTTACAGGATTTAATGGTGAAATTATCTGGGATAGGACAAAGCCAGATGGTCAGCCTAAAAGGAGGCTTGATACAACAAAGGCAGAGAAGGAATTTGGGTTTTGTGCAAAGATGGATTTTGAGGAGGGGTTAAGAAAGACAATAGAATGGTATAGGGAATGGAGAAAAAAGATAGGATAAAATACTTTGATAAAATTGCACCAGAAAGGGATAGGTGGAAAAGAAAAAATAGGTATTATTATCAAGAGCTGGAAAAACTTATTGGATTTATTGTCTCAAAGGATTCCTCATTTTTAGAGATAGGCTGCGGAACCGGAGATTTTATCGGACATGTTAAACCAAAAAGGGGTGTTGGAATAGATTTTAGCCCTGAGATGATAAAACAAGCCCAAGAAAAATATCCAGAATATGAATTCCTTGTGGATGATGCAGAAAACTTGTATATAAATGAGAAATTTGACTATGTAATTATGTCTGATCTTATTGGCTATCTGGATGATGTCTGGCAGGCATTTAGGGAATTACAAAAGGTTAGTAAGGATGAGACAAGGATAATCATTACATATTATAATTATTTATGGGAGCCTATTCTAAAGATTGGTGAAATATTGGGTCTTAAGATGAAGGGATACCATCAAAATTGGCTTTGTTTAGATGATATAGAAAATCTTTTAAACTTAAATGGTTATGAGGTGATAAGAAAGGGATATAGACTCCTTTTTCCTAAATACATCCCTTTTATCTCCTTTTTTTTAAATAAATGCCTTGCTTATCTTCCTTTAATAAAAAACCTTTGTTTGATACAATATGTAGTAGCAAAAGAAAATAATGCAAGAATAATACAGAAAGATTATACATGTTCAGTAATCATTCCTACCAAGAATGAGGCGGGAAATATAGAGGGTGCGATAAAAAGGACACCCAATATGGGAAAAGAAACAGAGCTTATCTTTGTTGATGGCCATTCTCGTGATGGAACAATTGAGAAGATTGAAGAAATGATAAAGCTTTATCCAGAAAAGAATATTAAGCTTATTTTTCAAGATAATGTTGGTAAAAAAGATGCTGTAATGAAAGGATTAGATTCTGCATCCGGAGATATTTTGTTTATCCTGGATTCTGACCTTACAGTTCCTCCTGAAGACCTGTCAAAATTTTACCTTGCTATTGCTAACGGAAGGGGTGAATTTATCAATGGCTCAAGGCTGGTTTATCCATTAGAAAAGGATTCAATGAGGTTCTTGAATAAAATAGCCAACAAAATTTTTGCTTTAATGTTTTTATGGATCTTTGAACAAAGGATTACAGATACCTTATGTGGAACAAAGGTTTTTTTTAAGAAAGACTATGAAAGGATTAAAGAAAATAAAAAATTTTTTGGGGATTTTGACCCATTTGGAGACTTTGAGCTTCTCTTTGGAGCATGTAAATTGAACCTTAAGATTGTTGAGGTTCCAATAAGGTATAAACCAAGAACATATGGAGAGATAAAGATAAGTAGGTTTAAGCATGGCATTTTGCTTTTAAGGATGGCTATAATTGGTGCTTTAAAGTTAAAATTTAATTAGAAATGGATAGAATTGAAAGAGAAATCTTACATAGTAAGAAGATAAAGGATAGTGCAGGTCTTATTTGGGGATGGGAAACACCTGCTGGAAGAATGATTTTCTCCATCCTTATAATACCAGAATGTTTAATTCCAATCGTTAAATGGATGGGAGGAATGTTTGAGAAGATACCAATCTTAAAAGAAATAGCTGGTTCTTTGGTGATTTCAGGAGAGTATTTATGAAAATTCAAATTCCTTCAAAAGAAAATATTAAGGCTACAAATGAAGAAGATCCTTTAAAATATTACTATCTTCCGGTTATAAAGTGGTTCTATTTAAATCGCTTAGAAATGGTTTTAAACTTAATAGGAAAAGAAAGGAAACAAAGGGTTCTTGAGATTGGCTATGGAAGTGGAATTTTGTTTCCTGAACTAAAGAAGAGATTTGAAGAAATTTATGGTATTGATATTCATAATAAAACCGATTTGGTTTATAATATGCTAAAAAAAGAAGGGATTGAATCTTCTCTAAAAGTAGGGAATATCCTAGATTTACCCTATCCCGATAATAACTTTGATTGTATAGTTTGTATAAGTGTGCTTGAGCATATTCTGGATTTAGACAAGGCTACACAAGAGATAAAAAGGGTTCTTACCCCAGGAGGAAAGGCAATTATTGGATTTCCAAATGTAAATAAAGCTATGAATTTTTTATTTAAGATAATTGGCTTTGAGGGCATTGAAAAACATCATGTCTCAAGCCCATTTGAAATTATATCCTCTATGGAAAAAAAGTTTATTTTTGAAGGCAAAAAAAGCTTTTGGTCTTTATATTTTGCATACAAATATAAAAAAGATGAGGTATAAATTAATTTTAATTTTTATCCTTTTTCTTGCTTCAATATTAAGATTTTATGGAATCAAAGAAAAAGGTCTTGTTCAACATGACGAAGGTAGTTATTTACAAGGAGTAAAAACCATTACAATAACATTAGATTGGGCAATAAAAAATCTATTTGCTATTAAGCAACCCCAATTAAAAGATTTATTTTATGAGAAGGATGGAGGGTATTATCCAAGTAGTGCCAAGCCAGGCTTTTACTCTTTAATGGCCCTTCCTTCATTATTTGTAGGTATCCATGATTATGCAGCTATAATAGTCTCTGGAATTTGTGATGTATTAACCACACTTGTTGTATTTTTTATTGGTAAGGAATTATGGAATCCATTCTTTGGGCTTTTATCTTGTTTCATTTATAGCATTCTAGGCCTTTCCATTTTATATTCCCGTTCTGCTCTTCCCGTAAGCCCTGCAACTTTATTTATGATATTAGGATGTCTTTTTTGGCTTTATTCTATGAGAAAGCCAACGAAAAGAAATATCTATCTAATTATATCTGGTTTTAGCATAGGATATGGGGTTACTTGCCACTATTCCTATTTCTTCGTTCCGTTAATATTTCTATTTCTTGAGTTTATATATTTAATTAAATCAAGGCTTAAATTTAGAAAATTGCTTATATTTGGCTTTTCTATGACTATCCCATTATTGATATTTCAGGCAATCTCTTTATTAGCCAAATACATTATCTACGCAAGAGGCTTTGAAAAATACATTTCTGTTCTTGGCTCTCGTTTTACCTATTTTGGGCAACTTCTTATTCAAACAAATCTTGGTGAAGCACATTCTCCTTCTGAAATCTTTTCTTTATTCTTAAAGAGGGTTATTAGGAGATTGACCCGCTACCACATTAAATTTGAAGATACTTTTTCCCAACCTATGGGTCCAAGCGGAGTTCCTCCCGAGCTTGAGGGAAGTGGTCTTTTCTATTATATAAACCTTTTGGTTGCACATGATGGCTGGCTTTTTGTCTTTCTTCTTGTGCTTGGGATTATAGCCTTTCTTATTAATATAAAAAGGCTATCCTTTAAAGAATTAAGCATCTTCCTTCTCTTTTTTATTCCAACATTCTTTTGGGCAGTTATCTGTCCTATTAAATATGCAAGGGTATTCTCTGTTACATATCCATTCATTGTTTTAATAATATCTTTTGGTTTGGGAAAGCTTTTTTATAAAAAGAAAGCCCTGCTTTTTTTAAGCATTATTCTTATTGTTGGAAATGCCATTTTTTATATTCCAAAGACAATGAGGATGAGGTCTGGATACAAAAGTGCAATAGAATGGATGAAGGCACATAAAGGAGTAAAACATATAAGCTTAACCCCTGTATCTGATTTTTATGGAGGAAGTAAAAATGCAAGATTTTTAAATTCTATTGATGAAGCAAAAATTGCTTATAGCGAAGGATTTCATTATCTATTATTAGACAGGAATAAATATCATTTTTCAGAGAATATCCTTATAAAGGCATCCAATACGATTAAACCTGTGGTTTTAATACCCCATTCTAATGATTGTTTTGCTTATGAAGAGGGTTTTTCACCAGCAATTATAAAAAGGATATTGAAAGAGCCGCGTGTATTAAAGATTTATGATTTAGGTGAGATACTAAAAAGCATAGAGTGAA
>JBFMDZ010000083.1 GCA_040753555.1 bacterium | reverse complement strand
TGATATTGGACATTGGAAATTGGACATTTTTTTGACATTTGAACTTGGGATTTGGGATTTATTATAGAATGGATGAATTTTAAAACAGCCAAACATATAAAATACGATATACTGAATAGTTACAATTTATGTAACTATTCACCCTATAGGGAAATAAGGAATGTATATGTTTAGATAATGTTAAGGAAAATAATGAAGCCAAAGAATAAAAATCCCAATGTCCAAATCCCAATGACAAATGAAATCCCAATGTCCAAATCCCAATAATTTGAAATGATATTGGACATTGGAAATTGGACATTTTTTTGACATTTGAACTTGGGATTTGGGATTTATTATAGAATGGATGAATTTTAAAACAGCCAAACATATAAAATACGATATACTGAATAGTTACCTTTTTATCAAGATATGTCCTTACCCCGCCACTCTGCTTTCCATAAAAATTAGTCAGGTCAAGGAGCTTCATTTATTATTCTTTGATATGTAGCAAACAGGGAGGAAAAAACATTGTCCCATGACCTTGCCTTAGCATATTCTATGGCATTTTTTGACATCTTTTCTCTTAATTCGCTATTTTCTGCAAGGAGGTCTATCTTTTCAGCAAGAGAAACAGGGTCATTTCCCTTAACTACAAACCCATTTTCTCCATCAATAATTAGCTCCTTTGGACCACCCTGGTCTGAAACTATTGCTGGCAAGCCAGAGGATAATGCCTCCAAAACTACATTGCCAAAGGTGTCTGTTATAGAGGGAAAAATGAAGAAATCAGATGAGGCATATATCTCTGAAAGGGCTTTTTCTTTCAAAAAACCCAAAAATAAGGCATTGGGCAAAGACCTTTTCATTTCATCAAGATATGGCCCATCACCAACCACAACTAACGCAGGCTCATTTCTCCTGGCGAATATATCCACCAGGAGATTAAGATTTTTTTCGCAAGAGACCCTTCCTACATAGAGTGCAATAGGCCTTTTAATACCATATTTTTCTACTATCTCCTCCTTTCTGTATCCCTGATTAAATCTTTCTGTATCAATGCCCCTTGTAAATATTTCAATTGGCACCTTAAATCTTTCCTCCAATTCCCTTTTTGTGTCAAGGGATGGAGCCAAAACCAGCTTACATTGCCCATAATACCACATCATATACTGCCAGGTAACATTTTCCTCCTTTTTTCCAGTAAAACCAAGTTTTCCTAAAACCTGCTGAATTCTTGCTTTCACATAAAGTGGAAGGGAGGTATGATATGAGCCCAAAATGGGTATTTTTTGGGTATGGGCTACAAAAAGGGCTGTCAGACCCATTGAACCAGGGGTAGCTGTATGGATAAGGTCAAACCCGGCCTGTTCACAATAGGTGATAATTCTATTTCTTAAGAATTTCAGGTCAAAGGAAAGGTCTGAATAAATAGGAAGTGGGGCTATGGGTTTATATCTATGTATCTTTACTGTGCCCATCTTTTCTGTAATGGTGGGAGGGTCATTTTTCCCTAGTATGCCCGGACAAAATACCTCTAAAAATATTCCATTTTTGCAAGCAGCAGAGGAGAGCTTCTGCAAGGTCATTCCAACACCATTTACCTCATCGTATGTATCTGTAAATAGACCAATATGCATTGACTTTTTTAATCCTATCCCTTAAAATTTAAGACCAATGAAAAAAAGAATCATTCAAATTATAGTAAGTATTGGCTTAATGACCATCATTCTTTATCAAGCAGACCTGAAAGAGATAGGGAGGATTATCAAAACGGCTAATATTCCCTTAATTATCCTTTCTCCTTTTATCCTCTTTTTGACTGTTTTTATAAACTCCTTGAAACTTAAAATGCTCCTATCCATCCAGGGGATATGTCTTTCCTTTTATAAAACCTTTTGCTACCAAATAATTGGTGCATTTTTTTCCAATTTTCTTCCAGGAACCATAGGAGGTGATGTTTTCCAGACATATATCTTGAAAAAAAAGGGCTTTTCTGGCACCAAATCAGCTGTTGCAATTATGACAACCAGATTCACCGAATTTATAGGAATGACCACATTTTTTCTCATTTTTCTTTATCTTGGATATAAAATCCTTACCTTAAGCCTGATAAATTATTTGGCAAAAATCATCTTCTTCATCCTTGTCTTTATTTTCCTGTTTTCTATCTGCTATTGGCAGATTGTTCGTCATAGCCATCGCTTCCATCCTGTAATTGGAAATGCTATTTGTAAAATGCACAATGCTATTTTGCTTTATAGTCATCATAAAAGTCAATTCGTTTTTTCATTGGCCCTTTCCTTCATAACCACCTTTATCTGGATACTTACCCCATATATCTTGTCTTTAAGCCTTGGTATGAAGGTTTCCTTTTTCTATTTTTTTATCTTCATTCCTCTGGTCTATCTTATCAGCTCTATTCCCATATCCATAAATGGCATTGGCTTACGCGAAGGAACATATACATTCCTCTTCTACCTGGTAGGTGTAAATAAAAATATAGCCCTTTCCCTTGGTCTTTTGGTCTCTTCCTTAGAGCTTTTTAAAGCCCTGGTGGGTGGCTTCATTTACCTTGTCTATAAGAAGGCTCTCTCAATAGATTCTTATCAAAATCCTTAACATATCTCCTTAATTCATCTAATATAATCTGAAAGCCAAAATAATCCATTTCTGATAATGCCTCGCTATTGCTCCAATCATCATAAATAATTCTATACAAAGCCGCCATCATTCCTGTACGATCCCTTCCCAATTGGCAATGGAAGAAAACAGGCTGATTTTTTGGCTCATTAACAATCTGAAAGAAATATTTTACTTGAACAGGCTCAGGGGCTTCAAATGGGCTCATTTTCAAATGATAATACCTCAATCCCTGCTTTTTGCACCATTCTTCTTCATTACTATCAGAAGATCTCAGGTTAATAATTGTTTTAATCCCTAATTTTTTAAGACCAGCAAACCCCTCCTCTGTTGGTTGGGCGCCACGGTAAAGATTTTGGTTAATTTTAGCCATATTATCTATTCCTGCAAGGTTTATCCTCTGGCTAAACCTTTTTTCGTAAGCCTTCTCTGTGGATGGCTCATTTATCTTACAGCTTATAAAAAAGAAACAGATGAATAGAGCAATTGATTTTTGTATTCTTATCTTCATTGCTTTTTTTCAGAAGGAAGGATAACAGGAAGTATTGCGGGTGCAATTGAAAATTCCATTGGCACTGTCCCAATTACCTCACAATCCGTATGGACAAGAACAGGCTCTTCTGCCTCTATCTTTACATATTTAGCCTTAAAATATTCTATATCCTCAAACTCTGTATGGGAACGGGTAATAACACCTAATGTGTAGCGAAGGATGTCTAAAGCTGTTCTCTTTTTGAAGATGCAGAGGTCAAGCCAGCCATCATCCAGAGAGGCTAGAGGCGTAACGCTAATCTCTGGTCCAGCATAGGCTTTAATGTTTCCTATAACAACCAAAAAGCCCTTCCGCTTTAAAGGCTGGTCGTCAATTGAGATAAGCATCCTAGTTGGTTTCCAGGAAAAAAGCGATTTTAAGCCACTTATTGGATAAGCCAATGCACCCATAATCCGTTTAAACTCTTTCTCAAGCTCTGAGACAACATGGGCATCAAATCCTATGCCAGCACAGAGGATAAAATAGCGATTTCCAGCAAGACCAAGGTCAATCCTTTTTATTTCTCCCTCCTTTAAACAATCACAGGCAGACAATGAATCCAGGCCAATCCCTACCTCTTGACAGAAAACATTAACTGTGCCTAAAGGAATTACCCCGAGAATAGCAGGAGAGCCGACCATACCATTAATAACCTCATTAAGTGTGCCATCTCCTCCACCTGCAACTATCAATTCAAAACCTTTTTCTACTGCATCTCTGGCAAGTTTGATACCATCCCCCTCTTTGGATGTAAGGGCTATATCCACATCATAACCCATCTTTTTAAGCCTTTCTATCACAGGAGACAAAAGCCTATTTGCCCTTCCCTGACCAGCGGATGGATTGGCGATTAACCTGGCTTTCATACGCATATTATACTTTAAGTAAACCAAAAACTATAATTATTTTACAGCAAGAAGAAAGAATATAGAGCCAAACATAAACCTTTTTATCATTACATTTTTTGCTCCACTTTTATAAGCCATTTCCTCTATTTCTTCAATTTCTGGAAGATGCTTCAGGGATTCTCCAAGGTAGCTGTAAGAAGGCTCATCGCTTAAGAGCTTTGCAATGAAGGGAATGATTTTATAAAGATAGATTTTAAAGAAAAATCTTATAAACCTTTGTTTTGGAAAGGAAAGCTCAAGGATTACAAGTTTTCCGCAGGGCTTTAATACCCTCATTGCCTCTTTTAAAAAGCTTTGAATATCAATGTGTCTTAAGACAAAGCCAAGCGTTATTCCATCAAATACTAAAGATTTGAATGGAAGAAATAGGGCGTTTCCTACAATAGGGTTTATCTCGCATTTTTTCCTTGCTACCTCAAGCATATCCTCTAAAACATCCATCCCAAAAACCCTTGTATCTTTGCATTTTTTTATTTTTTGACAAAAATCTCCTGTTCCACACCCAATATCCAAAATTTTTCCTTGAAGATTTGCTCTTTTAACACAATCTAGCCGCCAGCGATTATGAAACCCAAGGCTCATAATCGCATTCATTCTATCGTAGTCTTTGATGATGCCTCTAAAAAGCCCTTTTATGTCCAATTATTTTACAACGCCGAGCTTTCCTATTTTCTTATCTTTACCATTGGATAGGACATAGATGTAGACGCCAGAGGAGATGTTTTTAATCTCCCATTTTGGATTATTATCAAAATTTTCCTTTTCAAATACCTCTTCCCCTGCAATATTGTATATCCTTATTGTTGTATTGGATGGTAGGTATTTGAATAAAACCTTATCAGTAGACTTTGCTGGGTTTGGATAGCAAATAACATTATTTAGGCTTAATGGCTTTATCTCCTCCTGAATTTGGACATTAACCTTCTTATTCTCATTATCCCTTATATCTATATCCTCAATCTTTAAATTACCTGCCCTTATCCTTGCAATAATGCCAGAGGAAGAAAGAAGGGGAAGAGAGGCGAAGGCAAAACCCATTCTTCCTCCCTCTATGAAGGGAAGGGATATGATAGAAGGCTCTGTTTTTATAGAGGCTTCTCCATCAAAGCTAAATGTAATATTTCCGCCCATTATATTGGAAAATCCAGAATACTTTACAACAAATTCATCCCCTTCCCTTTCCATCCAAACCAATCCTTCTGACCTTCTGACCCTCTGACCCTCTGACCCTCTGACCCTATATTGCCAATTCCACATCAAGCAAAATACCATTAAATCCTCAAAATCAATTATTCCATCAGGGCTTGAAATAAGGTCTGGTGGAATTCCAGATGCTGGACCTATGTCATATTCTATATTTTCCTTCTTCCAATTTAATGTAATTAGCATAAGGTCATCAAAATCTATTTTTTCATCCCTATTCAGGTCTCCTGTAATATATTTTCTTATTGTTATTGTTCCTGAAAAACCCTCTGCTGCAATTTTTGTGTTAGTTGAGTCTCGTAAGTCTACCAAAGAGAATAATAAGCTTGCCGTTCCCTCCTTTAATGCTTTAAATGTTATATTTGCCAATGTAATTAAACCCTGTGTTGGGCTTCCCAGCTTTGCACCAATAATGGTAATCTTTCCTGTGCTTGTTGAGAATAAAAATACATCAGAAAAATTTCCATTTTGAATATGTAAAGGCTCTAATTTATCGCCTGGATATTCCATTTCAATATTTGCTCCAATGAGAAAAGGGGCTTTAATAAAAATCCCTATTGTCTTTGTTCCATCTATAAATATAGAGGAATCAGATGGTTCTATTTTAACCATAGAAACATTTTCATTTGAAATTTTATAGGGAATATAAGCCCCATCTCTATCCATAAGCCTTGTTTGGGGCAGGATAACAAGATTTGGGTTTTTCTCTTTAAATTTTACCACAAGCAATGTCCCATTTCCTCCTACCTCTCCTTGTAGAAATCCAAAGGAAAAGCTTATGCTTCCATTTTCATAGACGCTTTGAAGAATTGCTGCACCATCAATAAATGCTCCTTTTTCTATTTCCATACATTCAAGGCTTGGATTGTAAGAGAGATAGATTGAGCCTCCGATTAAGCCAGATACATTTGATATTTTTACATTAAACGCCTCCTTCCCTGGCTCAATAGACAATACAACATTATCCTGACCCCTGACCCCTGACCCTTGACCCTTGACCCTTATGCTTCCAAAATTCTGCCTTAATATATAGAAATCAAGGAGGTCTACGGTACCATCGTGATTAAAATCAGAGGCAAGATTTGGTCCTGATTGTCCAAATTCGCTTCTTAAGATATAAAAATCAAGAAGATTTACCTGACCACTTCCATCTGCATCACCTGGAATACTTACTGATGCAGAACCATTTATAACATTAAATGGAATATAGCATCCATGATTGTCTATAAGATTTGTCTTTTCTATAGTAGAATTCGTTGATATTTCAAAGGAAATTGCAGATGTTCCAGATGTTCCATAAAACGCAATGGATGCTATTGTTCCAAAACCCGTTGCAGAACCAGAGAATAGGGAAGAGGCATATATAAGGGTTCCCGATGCATTATTGAATGAGGAGGATAAAAGGCTTGCACCCGATGGAAAGCTCCCTTGCGTTATTGTTGAGACAGAAAGAACCTGCGGGTTAAATGAGAGATAAATGGATACACCAACCACATTAGAAACATTGTCTACCATTACATTGACGGTTCCTATAGAACCAGAGCCAATTACAAGATATGATGGAGAAAGATAGAGGGTTGTTGAGCCAGTGGTTACAGAGGCTATATTTGAGTAAGAGGATGTCCCAATTTCATTATAGGATGCTACCCTGTAATAGTATCTTGTGTTTGAAAGGAGGTTTATATCTAAATAGGTAGATGAGGTTGTCGTTCCTACAAAAGAAAAGCTTGTAATTGTTCCTCCCCTTTCAATAATAAACCAAAGCTCATTATTTGAATTATCAGACCAGGAAAGGTTTATCTCTGAGTTTGAAACAGCGCTTGCTGTAAGGCTTGATGGAGAATTTGGGATAATATTAAATGTTGTTGCAGATGCTATATTTGAATATCCTGATTGTCCACCTGTAAGGTTATAGCTACAAACCCTATAATAATATGTTGTGCTTGCTAAAAGCCCTGTGCTTGTGTATGTGCTTTGTGTTGTTGTTCCAATAAGAACAAAGGCTGTGATTGTAGAACCCATTTCTATAACAAACCAAAGCTCGTTGCTTGAGTTGTCATTCCAGGAAAGGTCAATTGTTGATGAGCCAGTGGCGGTTGCTTGTAGATTAGATGGTGCGATTGGAGGAATATCAAAGGTTGTAGCAGAGGCTATGTTTGAATAGGAAGATGTCCCAAAAGAATTATAGGCACAAACCCTGTAGTAATATGTTGTATTACTTGAAAGAGAAGAATCTGTGTATGTGCCTTGTGTTGTTGTTCCAATAAAAGAAAATGATGTAATTGTAGAGCCCCTTTCAATTACAAACCAAAGCTCATTTGTAGAATTGTCATTGAAAGCAAGGTTTATTGTTGAAGATGAAATAGCTGTTGCTGAAAGATTTGACGGTGAAGAAGGAGCCGTTTCTGTCCCCAATGTTGCATATTTAAGATTGCCATTTGTTTCATCGTAATAAGATATATAGACAATGTTGTTGTGTATTACAATTGATGAATACATTCCAACATCGCCAATAGAATCAATTGTCTCATTTGCCCAAGAGCTACTACTTCCATAGGCTATTTTTAAATCTTTGTTTGTTGCATCGTAGTAGGAAATCCATACCGTGTCTGAGCCATCTATTGAGCAAGAGCAATATTTTCCAACATCGCCAAGGGAATCTATTGTATATAATGTCCATGTTCCATCAGGGTTTATTGCATATTTTAAATTTGCATTTGTAACATCATAGTAAGCAATATGCAAAGACCCGCTATTTCCAGCGAGAGATGAATATTGTCCGACATCGCCTATTGTATCTATTGTTCTTGAGCCCCATGTTGTTGTATTCCAAAAGGCAAACCTTAAATCGCCATCCGTTGCATCGTAGTATGTCATACAGGGAAGGCTATCCTCTACAAGGAAAAGGGATGAAAACCTTCCCCTGTCTTTATTTAAAGCATAATCTACGGTTGATGTTGCCCAATAACCACCTGTCCAGAATGCGAATTTTAAGGCTTTGTTTCTTTCATCATAGTAGCTTATTGCAGGATATTGCTCTGTATCTATCTTTAAGGAGCTAAACTTTCCTACATAAGGCTGGTCAACAATTAAGCTTGTTGTGCCAATGCCTTTTGTATATAAAAGCCTTTGAGATGTTGCATTGTAATGGCTTATGTGGGGATTATTGCTGCTGTCTAAATCAATGGATGTATAATAACCAACAGAGCCTGTTGTTCCTATTGTATTTGTAGTCCAGAAAGAGCCATTAAAATAGGCATATTTTAAGCCTCCTGTTGTAAGGTTTGTGTATGAAATATAGGGTTTTCCCGAAGAATCACAAGCAATGGATGAATACGCACCAACATCGTCAGGGGAATCATCTATTGTTTGTATCTGCCAGGAAAATACAAGAGCTGGAAACAAAAGATAAATAATAATCATCCTACCTTTTTTATCGGCATTTTTTGTATTTTACTTGAGCTAAAAAATAGAGAATGGGGATCTGGGAATAGGAAATACGAAATTATTTGTAACTATTCAGTCATTACAGAGAGAAACGGAGAATGGATGAATTGGAGAGAGGGAGAAGGGGAGAAAGGAAGAATCTTAAGAAGGGGAGAAATTTCTCCGTTTCACAGAAAAAGGGGAGAATGGGTGAAAAAATACAAAGCTATAAAGACTTAAAAGTTTATCAAAATGCGATGAATACAGCTATGGAAATTTTTAATATTACAAAGTTTTTTCCAATAGAAGAGAGATATTCCTTAGTTGATCAAATCCGAAGGTCATCCCGTTCGGTATGTGCAAATATTGCAGAGGAATGGAGGAAAAGGCGATATAAATCCGCATTTATTGCCAAATTAAGTGATGCAGAAAGTGAAGCATGC
>JBFMDZ010000082.1:2488-9261 GCA_040753555.1 bacterium | reverse complement strand
TGGCAGTAATGGTTGTGGTTTCTCCCTCTAAGGGAACCTGGGGGTCAAAGAGGATTTCTGAAACAATAAGGTCAGGGGCTGCATCCTTGATTGCCCTTAAACAAAGGGCTGTGGTAAATGGGTCATTATCCCAAGAACCATTATCAAGTTGTGCATTAAGGATATCTTCTAGCAAATCCTTTCTCATTGTTGCTTGATACATCAGGGCCTTTTCCCACAGGGTTTCTGGGGTTTGGGTGATCAGCCAATCTGCTGCTTTTGTAATTGCCTCTTCAAGGTAATAATCTTTACGGTATTGGTTTAGGGTAAGAATGGCAAGGCTTGTTATATAAACATTGCTTTCCTGCAATCCAAACCCTCCATCTTCCTTCTGATTGGCAATAAGCCATAGTAAAGCTGGTTCAATTACAGAATTATTGGTATAATGGGCTGATTTGAGGGCAGAGAGGGAAAGGAGGGTATCCAAACAATCGCTTTCATAGCCAAGGGCTATTCCCCAACCCCCATCTTCATTTTGGGACAAGGTAAGTGTGCCAATAAGGGTTGTTGTATCAGAGCCAGCATCAGCTAAAACTTTAATCTTTTGTGAAAGATAGCGAGAGCTAAAGATTTCCTCCTTTTCAATCCAATTTATCGCATTTGCATAAGCAATGTTTTTTGTTCCTAAATAATTCAGGGTATCAGCTACAATCCCTGTTGCCTCAAATGGGGTAGTAAGATTGCTTGTCCAGCTTCCACCAGGGCTTTGGCTTTCATTAAGCCAGATGACCCCTTTGTTGATGGCTATTTCATTAGCCAACCCTTGGTTTATACCCAAGCCCATTGATATAACCAATAATCCCAATAAGGATTTAACCTTCATCTTTCATCGCCTCCTTGTTTTTATTTCTCCTTGCTGCTCTTTCAAGAGTTTTTGGAATTTTCCTTCAGGAGTTCTTCTTAATTCAGGCTTTTTTTCTCCAACAAATATTACATACCGCCACCTAGAGATAAATCCAGAAGGTTCTTTTTCCCAGATTATCATAAAATTTCGGTTATCATCAACCTTATATCTTTTCTGTGTCCATTGATATGAAACATTGGTAAGTTTTTTATCACCCGCCCAGTACCAATATTTTTCTTTTTCAGAAAATACCAATTTGTCCCCATAAATTGGGTAAAAACCATTGTGGGTTTCGGCATACTTCTCAATCAATTGTTTGAGTGTAAGCATTCGATCTGGAAAAACTATAAAAGTCCCTAATCTTTCAATACCTTCTATGGAAAAGATTATCAATAAGTTCAAAATTAAAATGTGAATGATAATTTCATACCATTTTTTTGATTTCCATAGAAGAAAGGAAAATATACTAAAAGTAAACATAAACCACAGATATAACCCCGGCTTCCAATCAATAATTTTAAAACCAAAAATAGTTATCAACTCAAACAATAAGAGATAAGCTATAAACGACAGAATTCGAAACTTCCATTTATATCCTTGACTAAACTTATTTGCCAACACAAATGGTAGAACAAAATAAATGGGCAATAATATCAGTAATAATATGCTTCCTAGCATTAGAACATATGTTCCTATCACATAAATTATATTTACTAATATTTCATATCCTAGCATTATCTCGGTGTTAGAATTAAAAAAATGTGCGATTTTATTCATGCAAATATTGTATAATCCATTGGCCTACCTCGTCTTTACTGGTAATATATGGTGGCCAAGATATTTCCAAGCCAAATCTCTGTCCCTCTCTATTATATGCCATGTCATTGGTAGATTCTTCATAAGGTATCCATTTCCATTCCCTAACTTTTTGGCTATATTGCCCTATTATATGGATTATATCTATTAGTAAAAAGGTACCAAAAGGGATTTGGGCATTTGTTACAAAATGGTCTTTTCTTCCAGTGTAACCAAGGTCGCCGGGCCACCGGAGATATTTATCCTTCGGATCAAAAATTTTCCATCCGCTTCCAGAATTTCCATCATCATGGTTGTTTAACCAACTTGGTCTTTCGCTCCTTATAACATTACCGATCAGACCAAAATACCAATGATAGAAACCATCGTCTGATGTACTTAGTTCATATAGAGCAGCCAGAAAAATGCCTGAGCGGAACTCATTATCAGTGAACTTATTCGCCAAAAACTGAGCAAAATTGGCAAAATTTGCACAATCGTCTTGCCCAGTAAGTGTTTTAGCATATTCAATGGCTTCTCTTTCTATCTTTTCATAATCTCTGAAAGGTCTAGCTGAAGGATTTGAGTTTAAGATTATCCCCCCACTCATATCCACTATCTCATATCTTCCTTCTCCGGTTGTCGGGTCTGTGATAATGTAACCTGTGCCTTGCCAGCCAAGGTAATTGATATTAGAGCTTGGGCATTTGGCAATCATTCCTGCATTGATTGCATTTTTTATGTCTTGTTTGGCAAGGCTTGGGATGTTGAAGCCATCAACTATGCTTACATTAGAAGCATCTATATCATAAATTGGGATATTGCTTTCATTAGCTATCTGAATAGCTTTAATGGCAGAGATTGCTCCCTCTCCATACCATTTCTCCCAGATGTTATGCTCTAAGGTAGATGAAGTATAGCCTGAGATGGTCATAAATTCTTTGATTTTATCAGAAGCACCAATTACCGCACAGATGTTTCTATCTGCATCAATGGATAAACCCCTGATACTCATTGTATAGGGCATACCAAAGATATAGTCTATATCTGCTTCAACAAAGAGATTGGCAGAGCATATTTCCTTAAAGAAGGGAAGATGGAGGAAAGATGAGGCAATTTCATCCATTATTCCTACCTGACCAAAAAAGGTTTTTCCTTGGAGAAAGAGAAAGTCTCCGGCAATTTCTTCTTGGATTATTCCATCCTTAAGGAAATCAGGGCCAAATGAAGATTGAACCTTCATTTTTCTTGCTGTGCTTTTAGGAGCTTTTGGAATGTTCTTTCAGAAATCATCTTAAATTTAGGTTCTTTTTTCCCAACAAATATTACATATCTCCATTTCAGAATGATTCCATGAGATTCTTCGTCCCAGGCAACCATAAAATTGGGATTATCTTTGGCAGTATATTTCTTTCGTGTCAATCCATATAGAGAGCCAGTGCTAAAAGTGCCATAAACCTGAGGAGGATATCTTTGCAATTTTCTGCTTATTCCATCTTCATGGGTTGGATATTCCTTGTAAGTCATAACATATTCTTGGATGTCTCGTTTTAACTCCCCCATATAAACCCCTGAGCCGCTATCAGATGAGTCCTTCATAATTTCCCGCTCTTCAATATAAAAGATTGTAAGCGAACCAAAGATTAGACTGATAATCACAACCGATAGAATTTTGGAAAAAACCTTTTTTGATTTTCGAATGAAAGTAGTTAGTGTAATGGCGTAATACAAAAAGAAACACACCAATTCATATCTAAAAATCCATATCCGAGGTACCCTTGGATGCCAGCCATAAATCCACTTCAATAACTGCATTTCAAACAGAAAAGCTCCTAAAAATAACATAACAAACAATAAGATTTTAGCAGAGAGTTTTTTTAATCTTTTAGAGAGAATTTTGAAAAGAATATATGCTAAAATAAATGGCGTAGCAAGACAAATTAAATGAAAGACCATACTAAATAAAATATACAAAATCCCTATTTCCTGACTTTCTAAAATATTTACTAAAATATTCATCGTGCTATTCTTTCGGATGGAGATACTCCATTATTCTACCCCCCACTTCATTTTTATGAATAATTCCCCAATATACCTCACTTCCAAAAACCCTTCCAAAAAAGTTATACATTGAGTCATTTTGGCAATCTTCCTCCCAAAAAAGTGCCTCAAAAATAAGAGCTAAATCAGGTTCCACAGCATTAGTGACAAAATGGTCTTTTCTTCCATCTTCTTTTTTCCTCCATTCTTCGTATGGGTCTTTTTTCTCGTCCCAACATGAACAAGGATAAACAAAGAGCTTAAAGCCACTTTCGGGATATCCATCTTTGTGAGTATTTAACCATTGTGGTCGAAGTTTTGCTGGTCCAGAAGGACCTAAGAGACCAAGATACCACCAAAGATACTTCTTGATGCCACCTAAATCATAAACACTCAAATCATAAAGAGCATGCAAAAAGTAGCTTTGCTTGAATTCCTCATCAGTAAATCGATTTGCCAAATCCTGCGCAAAGTTAGCAAAGGCTTCGCACACATCAGTATCTCCTACTGGTGAATTATCTCTAGCAAATTTAATAGCTTCTACTTCTATATCATAAAGCTCCTTATATGATCTAGCTGATGGATGTGTAAGCAGAAAAAGGCCTCCGCTTACACCCACTATCTCATATTTCCCCTCTCCGGTTATTGGGTCTTGGATGATGTAGCCTATACCTTGCCAGCCAAGATAGTTAATGCTTGACTGGGGACATTTGGCTATGTTTCCTGCATTGATTGCATTCTTTATGTCTTCTTTGGCAAGGTCTGGGATGTTGAATGTATCTACTATGCTTACATTAGAGCTATCTATGTCATAAACAGGAATATTGTTTTCATTAGCTATCTGGATAGCTTTAATGGCAGAGATTGCTCCCTCTCCATACCATTTCTCCCAGATTGCGTGCTCTAAGACTGATGAAGTATAGCCTGAGATGGTCATAAACTCTTTGATCTTCTTTTCTTCTCCTATAACTAAGCAGATATTCCTATCAGCATCTATAGAGAGACCTCTGATGCTCATTGTATAAGGCATACCAAAGAGATAGTCAACATCTGCCTCAACAAAGAGATGGGCAAACAATATATCTTTGAAGAATGGAAGATGGAGGTAAGATGAGGCAATCTCATCCATTATTCCTACCTGACCAAAGTAACTTTTGCCTTGCATAAAGAGGTAGTCTCCAGCTATATCTTCTGAAAAGAAGCCATTCTGAAGGAAGTCTGGGCTAGTAGCCTCTATGTTGGTGATAAGTCTCTGACCAATTTTAGTAGCAAGCTGACTGGAGAAGAAAGGCCAGGTGATGCAGAGGTTGTGAAATTCGCCTGCTATAATGGTGTTCTGGATACGATCTGTTTCCTGGTTGGGCATGGATATATCAATGGTTATGGTTTGATCCTTACCAGCACCTATTGGGTCACCCACTGCCTTTTCTTGGCCATCTATTTTTATGACTGGTTGAAGTTCAACTAAATAGGCAGGGTGGCTTAGGTCAGATTTGTAAGATAGGGTTAGACGGCTTTCACCCAATTCAGGAAGGGGGATTTGATAAGATAGACCCAAGCCAAGGATATCCTCTGAAGACAGACTGATCCCTATCTTATATCTCAGATTATCAGGTATCTCAGAATATATGGTAGGTTGTTCAATTCTTTTATAGGGAAGAGAGGCAGGAAGAACCTCAATCTCTTCAGGGATAATAGCCTTTCTCCTTGAAAACTCATAGAGCCTTTTTTCTGGAAAGTTGGTCTCTGCATAGGTTCCCAATTGATTGAGCCAGAAGTATAGGGGAATCTCTATCCCTTGCTGTTCGCTCAAGAAACCATCTTTGTCAAAGATAACTTCATCTGATATATCCTCTCCTTCTTCTATCTTCTGCAGTTTGAATGATGGATCTAATGGTATCCAGGTATCCCCTTGTTTATGGATTGCTCCCCCTGAGGGGATGTAGTCAATATAGGATTCTAGCTTCATTTTTGTTTCGTCTCTCCTTGCTGTTCTTTCAAGAGTTTTTGGAATTCGCCTTCGGGAACCTGCTGTATTCCACCAATAAATTTTACATTCCTCCATTTAAAGATAAGTCCGTGGGGCTTTCCACACCAAAAAAGCATAGTGTCTGGAGAATCATTTACGGTATAGTGTTTTTTGGACCATTTATACAATGCCCCAGTATCTGGACAGGTCAACAGCGTATGTTGACTTCCTATAACAAGTTTTTCGGGAAAATATGGATTATCACCATAATATGCTTTTAGGTTCAGTTCATCGCCATATGTAGGATAAATACCACCATGTTTTTTAGCATAGTTCTCACACCATTCTTCCACCATTGGCATATTATCCGAAAAGCAGTTAAGATCTAAACTCATCTTAACCAAATCTATACCTGTTACAATTCCTATTCCAATGCAAACGACTACCCACCAACCTATAATTTCCCTGATTACATTTTTAGAGAAAAACTTATTTTTCAAAAGGTGAGAAGTAAACCAGCCTATACTTGCTGCCAGAAACAAAGCTTCCACAGCATATACTGCGAAAACCCTAAATAGGTAAAATCCCCCCTCATATTTATTCATGGAGATGCTCCTTTATCCAATTTCCCACCTCAGAGCGAGAAAGTTTACCTTCAATTATCATAATTCCAAATGCCCTACCCAAAGCATTATACTGTAGATCATTCAAACTTTCTTCTGTGTCTACTATTTCATAAAGCATCCAGACAATATAACCAAGCTCTCTGCATGCAGCATTGACAACAAAATGATCTTTTCTTCCTGTTCTGTCTGGATCTTCAGGGAAAAAGATTTTAAACCCAGAACCTTCTTTTCCATCTTTATGATTATTTAGCCAATCAGGTCGAAGTCTTCTTGGTCCTCCATTACCTAAAAGGGCAAGCATCCAGTCATAATACCACTTCTGCCACTCATCCGAAACACTCAAATCATAAAGAGCATGCAAAAAGTAGCTTTGCTTGAATTCCTCATCAGTAAATCGATTTGCCAAATCCTGCGCAAAGTTAGCAAAGGCTTCGCACACATCAGTATCTCCTACTGGTGA
>JBFMDZ010000082.1:0-2388 GCA_040753555.1 bacterium | reverse complement strand
ATTTGGCTATGTTTCCTGCATTGATTGCATTCTTTATGTCTTCTTTGGCAAGGTCTGGGATGTTGAATGTATCTACTATGCTTACATTAGAGCTATCTATGTCATAAACAGGAATATTGTTTTCATTTGCTATCTGAATAGCTTTAATGGCAGAGATTGCTCCCTCTCCATACCATTTCTCCCAGATGTTATGCTCTAATGTAGACGAGGTATAGCCTGAGATGGTCATAAATTCTTTGATTTTATCAGAAGAACCAATTACCGCACAGATGTTTCTATCGGCATCTATAGATAAACCTCTCACTTTCATTGTATAGGGCATACCAAAGATATAGTCTACATCTGCTTCAACAAAGAGATTGGCAGAGCATATTTCCTTAAAGTAGGGAAGATGAAGGAAGGATGAGGCAATCTCATCCATTATTCCTACCTGACCAAAAAAGGTTTTGCCTTGGATAAAGAGAAAGTCTCCGGCAATTTCTTCTTGGATTATTCCATCCTTAAGGAAATCAGGGCCTTTGGTTTCTATGTTTGCAATGAGCCTTTGATTAACATTGGTTTTCATTTACTTTTCTCTGTTCCCTCCTGTTGTTTCAAGAGTTTTTGGAATTTTCCTTCAGGAATCTTTGTTACACTGACTTTCCCTTTTTCTCCTATTACTACATTTCTCCACTTAAAAATGAATCCATGGGGCTTTCCATCCCAAACTATCATAAGATAAGGGGTTTCAAGTGAATATCTCTTTTTAATCCATCTATATGGAACATTACGACAAACAGGTATCCCATGTGTTTTAAGCCTACTCTTATAATCTTTATAAGCTGGGTAATATCCTTGAGTCTCAACAAAATTTCTAATTGACTCTCCTGTGGACCATATATAGTCCGATTCACAGTTCGCAAACGAATAACATCGTTCTTTCCCTTCTAAGTAAAGAAGAAAGCTTAAACCAAAAAGTAAAGATGTAAGTATCAGAAAATTTTTTCTTAATATAATACCGAAAACATGATGATGTTTAGAAAATAGATAGGCTAAAACCAATGGAATGATAAAAAGAACACAAGGTATAAATAACCCGCTAAAAGCATAATGGAAAAATATTGTACCTTTGGCGTTTAAAATATTAGTTAAGGTATCCATCTCTTTAAATCATAAAGGAAACACTTTCTTCATCTTACTAACTTATCATTTCTTTTCATGAAGATTATTCATTATCCAATTTCTTACATCACTTCCATTGGTTAGATCAACAATACCAAGTCTTACATGTTCTCCAAACGATGCCCCCAATAAATTATACATTCTGTCGTTTTTGCAATCTTCACCTCTTAGCTCCCACACATAAATTGCAAAAAGTTCTGCAGGAAAAGGAAAAATTACAGCATTAGTTACAAAATGGTCTTTTCTTCCGTCTTCAGCTCCACAATCACATGGAACGATGAGTCTGAATCCACTTGCATCATCATGGGTATTTAGCCATTTTGGTCGTAAGTGTCTTGGACCAGCATAACCCAAACAACCAAAGATATACAAGTCTTTATAAAACTCATCGCTAACACTTAAGTCAAATAAAACATTTGTGAACCACAACCTTCTTATATCCTCATTTGGTTCGGCCTCAACCCATCTATCGGCTAAATATTGAGCAAAGTTTGCAAAGGCAGAGCAGTTGTCACCTGGGGTTAAAGTTTTTGCATAGTCTATGGCTTTTTCCTCTGCTGTGTAATAATCGTCAAATTTCTTGAGTGAAAGTGTTAGAAGAATAATTGTTCCCCCACTCACATCCGCTATCTCATATTTCCCCTCTCCGGTTATTGGGTCTTGGATGATGTAGCCTATACCTTGCCAGCCAAGGTAATTGATATTAGAGCTTGAACATTTGGCAATCATTCCTGCATTGATTGAGTTTTTAATGTCTTGTTTGGCAAGGTTTGGGATATTGAAGCCATCAACAATACCTACATTAGAGCTATCTATATCATAGACAGAGATACCATTCTCATTAGCTATCTGAATAGCTTTAATGGCAGAGATTGCTCCCTCTCCATACCATTTCTCCCAGATGTTATGCTCTAATGTAGACGAGGTATATCCTGAGATGGTCATAAATTCTTTGATTTTATCAGAAGAACCAATTACCGCACAGATGTTTCTATCGGCATCTATAGATAAACCTCTCACTTTCATTGTATAGGGCATACCAAAGATATAGTCTACCTCTGCCTCAACAAAGAGATTGGCAGAGCATATTTCCTTAAAGTAGGGAAGATGAAGGAAGGATGAGGCAATCTCATCCATTATTCCTACCTGACCAAAAAAGGTTTTGCCTTGGATAAAGAGAAAGTCTCCGGCTACTTCTTCTTGGATGATTCCATCCTTAAGGAAATC
>JBFMDZ010000081.1 GCA_040753555.1 bacterium | reverse complement strand
TTAGTTGATCAAATCCGAAGGTCATCCCGTTCGGTATGTGCAAATATTGCAGAGGCATGGAGGAAAAGGCGATATAAATCCGCATTTATTGCCAAATTAAGTGATGCAGAAAGTGAAGCATGCGAAAATCAGGTATGGTTAGAATTTGCAAACCGATGTGGTTATATAGATTCTATTATGACAACAAAGATTAACTCAAATTATGACCAAATCATTGGACAGATTATACGAATGATTGAAAAAGTGGATAAATGGTTAATTAGACAAAGATGATATTCTCCTTTTCTCTTTTTCTTAAGATTCTCCGTTTCACAAAGAGGGGGTGAATGAATAAAATGAAAGAAAAAATTATTCTTTTGGTAGAAGACGACTTAAATGATGTTGAGCTTGCGATAAGGGCTCTTAGGAAAAGCAATATCACAAGTGAGATAAAGGTATTGCACGATGGAAAAGAGGCAATAGACTACCTCTTTGGAGAGGGTGAATATAAAGAGAGGGATACAAGTATTCTTCCTGCTGTAATACTTTTGGATTTAAAGATGCCAAGGATTGGTGGTTTGGAAGTATTACACAGAATTAGGCAGGATAAAAGGACAAAAGATGTTTCTGTTATTATCTTTACATCCTCAAAAGAGGAGGAGGATATGATTGATAGCTATAGCTTGGGTGCTAATATTTACTTAAGAAAGCCATTAGATTCCACCCATTTTAATAAGGTTGCAAAACAGCTTGGTTGGGCTACACTTGTTGGTCTTTCTAAAGATGATACCAATTAACCTTTTGATAATTGAGGATTCAGAGGACGATTGCCTTCTTATTGTAATGGAATTGAAGAGGAACGGATTTGATGTATCCTTTAAAAGAACAGATACGAAAGAAGGAATGGAAGACCTTCTTGCTAAAGAAAATTGGGATATAGTAATTTCTGATTACCAGATGCCACAATTCAATGGCTTTGAGGCATTAGAGGTATTTAAGAAGAAAAACATTGATATTCCATTCATTATTGTTTCGGGAAAAATAGGTGAGGAGCTTGCGGTTTCTGCAATGAGAAAAGGGGCTTGCGACTATATCTTAAAGCAAAATCTTATAAGACTAGCCCCTGCTGTAAAGAGGGAATTACAGGAAGCTTCTGAGAGAAGGGAAAAGCGAAGGCTTGAGGCAAAAAAGAGGCTTTTTGAGAGGATGGTTTCTCCATCCATTATTGAAAATCTTGACCCAGATAACCTTCCATTAAAAGGAACATTACTTCCGATTACAATCCTCTTTGCAGACATCAGGGGTTTTACAAGCTTTAGTGAGAAAAAAAGCCCTGAGGATGTATTTTTATTCCTGAATCGCTTCTTAGCTCCTGCCTCTGATTGTATCCTTAAGGAGGGTGGAACAATTGATAAATTTATGGGCGATGGAATTATGGCATATTTTAATGCACCCCTTCCCCAAAAGGACCATATATTTCGTAGTATAGTTGCTGCCTTAAATATTCAATCCCTAACATTAGAATTATACAGGGAATTTCCAGAAAGCTCCTCTCTTTCCTTTGGCATAGGCATCCATTCTGGAGAGGCTGCTTTAGGATTGCTGGGTATAGGTAAACATATAGAATATACAGCAATCGGAGATTGTGTAAATATTGGAAAGAGGATTGAGGAAAATGCAAAGGGAGGAGAGATATTGCTCAGCAAAGAGGCATATAATGAGGTAAAGGAAAGGGTTGTTGTTAAGGATAAACTTTGCATCCTTCCCAAAGGAAAAACTACACCGCAAGAGGTCTATGAAATTATTGGGATAAGATGATTAGGATTTAATGCAGGCTTCTATCAGCAAGAAGAAAACCTATGCCGCTTTGATTTCTGTTTTATCAAACACTATTCTGGTCATTTTAAAATTGCTCATTGGGATTATTACTAATTCAATTAGCATTATCAGCGAAGCAGCTCATTCAGGGATAGATTTAATGGCATCTTTCATCGCCTTTATAGCTGTAAAAAAGGCAGAAATCCCACCGGACGAAACCCATCCCTTTGGTCATGGAAAGATTGAGAACCTCTCGGGCATTGTTGAAGGAGGGCTTATTTTTGTGGCTGTGTTTTTGATTGCTTTAGAATCTATAAAAAGGATTTTTGTAGGAAGACACTTACACTCTATTGACTGGGGATTGGGAATAATGGTTTTTTCTAGTATTATCAATATTTTTGTCTCAACCTGGCTTTTTAAGGTATCTAAAGAGACAGATTCAATTGCCTTAGAGGCAGATGCCTATCATCTTAGAACAGATGTCTATACCTCATTGGGTGTTTTGGCAGGGTTATTGGCTATTCGCTTAACAAAGATAGAAATCCTTGACCCATTGATTGCTTTAGGCGTTGCCATTTTTATTACAAAAGCAGCCTGGGAAATTACAAAGCGCTCAGCTGCTGGACTTATGGACCAAAAGCTACCTGTTGCTGAGGAAATGCTAATCAGAAACATTATCAACAAACACTACCGGCAATTTGTTAACTTTCATAGCCTGCGTAGCAGGAAATCAGGCTCTGAAAGATATATTGACCTTCATTTGGTTCTTTCTAAAGATATGACATTAAAAGAAGCACATAATTTTTGCAACCATTTAGAAAAAGATATTGCTCGTAAGTTGGCTCGCTCTAAAGTGATGATTCATGTAGAGCCTTGTAATGGGAAATGTGAAAGATGCCAACAAGAGTGCCAGTCTTAAAAATAATTGATATTCCTTCATTTTTATTGATATAATTATTTTGCTATGCTAGAGATTAAAAAGATACAAGAAGGTGCATTAAGGGAGATAGAGGAGGTAAAGGAAGAAAAGGGGCTTTTTTCTATCAAAGTAAAATATCTTGGGAAGGCTGGGATAATAACATCTGCTTTGGCTAATATAAAAAATATTCCCCAAGAGAAAAGAAAAGAGATAGGAAAAGCCCTTAATGAAGCAAAGAGAGAAATAGAAAAGGCAATATCTGATAAAAAATTTATAAAAGGAGAAGAATTCTTTGATGAAACACTCCCTCCTATTATGCCAAGGATTGGAAAGAAGCATCCTATCACCCAGACAATGGATGAAATTGTTGATATATTCATTCAATTGGGATTTTCCATTGAAGAAGGGCCTGAGATTGAGCTAATAGAGTATAACTTTGATGCCCTAAACATCCCTTCCCATCATCCTGCAAGGGATATGCACGATACATTTTATATTGATAATGAATATTTATTGCGAACCCATACATCGCCTGTTCAAATAAGGGTAATGAAGGAGAAAAAGCCACCCATTAGAATAATTGCACCCGGAAGGGTCTATAGGAGGGATGCAGACATATCCCATTCTCCAATGTTTCATCAGGTAGAAGGCTTGCTGGTTGATAGAAACATTACATTTGGCGACCTAAAGGGCATCCTTTCATTTTTTCTTTGTGAGGTCTTTGGAAGGACAAGCAAGATAAAGTTTAGACCAAGCTATTTTCCATTTACAGAGCCATCCTCTGAGGTTGATATAGGTTGTATCTTGTGTAGTGGCAAAGGTTGTAGAACCTGTAAGAATACAGGCTATCTTGAGATACTTGGGGCAGGGATGGTAGACCCTGAGGTATTTAAATATGTTGGCTATGACAGTGAAGAATATACAGGCTTTGCCTTTGGTCTTGGTGTTGAGCGGATTGCGATGCTAAAGTATGGGATAGGAGATATAAGGCTATTCTTTGAGAATGATATGAGATTTCTTGCAAGTGTTTAGCTGTTTTAATCCTATGTATGTGTTCAGCGAAGCAGAATAGTAAAAAAAATTGGTTACCAAAAATGCCAATTTTTTACTATACTAATACAGAAAATTAAATGTAGGAGGTATTAAAATGAAGACAAAAGATGATATTCTCAAATTGGTTAAGGAGAATAGGGTTAAGTTTATCCGCTTATGGTTTACAGATATTGTTGGGCAATTAAAGAGCTTTGCCATAACAGACAAAGAGCTTGAGCGGGCATTAGAAAATGGAATGGGCTTTGATGGCTCATCTATTACAGGTTATCAGGATATTGAGGAGAGCGATATGATTGCAATGCCAGATTGTGAGACATTTCAATTGCTTCCCTGGATGCCAAAAGAAGATGCTGTGGCAAGGATGTTCTGTGATATTTTAATCCCAGGAGGGAAGGCGTATGAGGGAGACCCAAGGTATGTCTTAAAAAGGGCATTGGATAGAATGAGAAAGATTGGTTTTGACCATTACTATATTGGACCAGAGCTTGAATATTTCTATTTTAATTCATCTGATTCCACAGAGGTTCTTGATAAGGGAGGATATTTTGACTTAACAACCCTTGATGCAGGAAGTGATTTAAGGAGGGAAACAATTCTTGCCCTAGAGGCAATGGGAATAGATATAGAGTATAGCCACCATGAGGTAGGTCAAAGCCAACATGAGATTGATATGAGGTTTTGTGATGCTTTGCAGATGGCAGACAATGTTATGACCTATCGCCTGGTAGTAAAAGAAATAGCCCAAAAATTTGGTGTCTATGCAACATTTATGCCAAAGCCTATATTTGGCCAGAATGGCTCTGGAATGCATACACATCAATCTTTATTTAAAGGAGAAAAAAATGCCTTTTTTGATAAGGACGACAAATACCATCTAACAGATATTGCCAAGAGATTCATTGCAGGCCAATTAAAGCATGCAAAGGAGATGTCCGCTGTTTTTGCCCAATGGGTAAATTCTTACAAGAGGCTTGTCCCTGGCTATGAGGCACCTGTTTATATTGCCTGGAGCAATAGGAATAGGTCAGCTCTAATTAGAATTCCCGTCTATCATCCAGGGAAAGAGCAGTCAACACGGGCAGAGCTAAGATGCCCAGATCCTGCCTGTAATCCATACCTTACATTTGCTGTTATGTTGAATGCTGGATTGGATGGAATAGAGAATGGATATGAATTAGAAGAACCAATGGAGAAAAACCTTTATCATTTAAGCGATGAGGAAAGAAAAGAATTAGGGATTTCCTCATTACCAGGAAGCCTAGGTGAGGCAGTTGTAATCGCAGAAAAAAGCGAGCTTGTTAAAAAGACATTAGGAAATCATGTCTTTCCAAGGTTCATTGAGCTAAAGAAAAAGGAATGGGAAGAATACCGGATTCAGGTTACAGAATATGAGCTAGAAAAGTATCTTTCTATTTTGTAATAGTGCTATGTAACATAAGTTTTTAATAGTTGTTTCTCTTTAGTAGCAAAAAATTAATGTTATAGTGCAGTACAACAGAAATTTTTCGGCAAAACTCCTTTACTTCTGACTTCCTTTTATTCCTCCCTTAGTGCATCAGAAAGGCTAATCTTTGAAGCAAAAAAAGCTGGGTATATAGAAAAGAGAATAGAAAGAACAAAGGAAGATATGGAAATCCAAAAAACAGAATGTGTAGAAATGGTAAAGGGAAGGGAGGAGATATAATAAACATCCCCTGGAAGCTTAATAAGAGAGGGTATAAAATGTCCAACCAAAAGCCCAAAAATTATTCCTGTGGTCGTTCCTAAAAAACCAATTATGCCTCCCTCAATGAGGAATATTAAAGCAATTGATATTTTTCCTGCCCCAAGCAATCTTAAAATTCCAATCTCCCTCTTTTTCTTTATAATTGTTATAGTTAGCAAAGAAAATAGGGAAAATAAAGAAACCAAAAGGATAATTAAGAGGATAATTGCCATTACCTTTCTCTCAAGCCTCATTGCATCAAAGAGGCTCTTATTAAGCTCATTGTATGTCCTAATAAAAAACTCCTTTGGTAATATTCTGTATAACCTTTCCTTTACCTCTTCTGCTTTAGAGACATCTAATAGCCTTATCCCTATACCAGAGGCACCTTCAACACAGAAGATTTTCTTTGCAGATAATAGGGTTATATAGGAAACAGAACTATCTATATCATACATTCCAGATGTAAAAATCCCAGAAACCTTAAAATCAGAAACCCTTGGCATTGCTAAATCCTTTGCTGTAATTAAAGAAATGTAATTGCCAATATTAGATTGAATATTCCATCCAAGCTCCTTTCCAATAAGGATGGAATTTTCATCCTTTAACCATTCTCCTTCTATCTCTATTCCGCTTGGATTATCCAATCCTAAAACAATCCCACCAGATACTTCTTTTCCCTTAAATATTGCCTTTTCTTCAATGTATGGAAAGATGCTTGTAATTTCTCTATCATCTATTCTTTGCAAGATTTCCTCGTAATTTTTAATATAGCCATCAATATGGGTTATTCTGATATGTGGAGAGCTTCCAACAATCCTTTTTTTAAGCTCAATTTCAAAGCCATTCATTACACCAAGGATAACAATTAAAGAGGAAACACCAAGGGCTATTAGGGAAATACAAATACAACTAATAATAAAGAAGATTCTTTCCCCTTTTTTTCCGAAGATATTTCTTATTGCAATGAGGAATCTAAAATCCAACTTAAGTTTATCGCCTATTTCAAATCCATCCTTTTTATATGGAGAAGGCGATGTCCTAGCATATCAACAGCAGCTTGGGACTGCTCAAGGACTATATAGCCTATTAAAGGCTCATAAAAGCCATCTTCTGGTTCCATATCCACAAAAACAACCTCGCTGTAAATCTTCCGAAATCCCTCTATTTGAATCTCTACAGGGCCATAAATTTTACCCTTAATTGTAGCTTGAGTAGCTGTTTCTAATTCTACCTCTTCAATTAAATTTAATTCTCCTAGCCTTTCTTTCCATACACTTGGAAGAATCATATAGGATGCACCCGTATCTACCAATGCATCACATTGCAGAGATTTTTTTGGATTTTGTGCATTAGCAATTCTTACTGATGTAACACTTCCCATTATTCAAGTATTTCAGGAAATGGTTTTGGATAATATAGAGGTTTAAAAAGAGAGGTGATTTCAGCTGTATTTGTGTTAGTTACTTTAAGCATCTTAAAGATAGTTAAAAATTTTTCCTCTAATTTTTCCCTTATATTTTTCTTTGTATCATCTTTTAGCTCAAAAAAATCCTTTTTAAATGGACCAAACCCTTTTTTCCTTGTTTTGTAAAGAAATTGGGTTTCTGTCTCGCCCTCTTTCATCTCTTTCTTACAAGATTCTCTTAAATAGACATAAATTTTTTCCCTAAATTCATCTGGAATAAGGTTATAGACCATATTTTGAAATTCTGTTGCAAGGTGAACCTCTGCCACATCTGTTTCTGGAAATTTATTGAAGAGCTGCAATGGAAGGGTTGATGCACCATGCTGGACAGTGCCAGCAAGTCCATATTCCTTTGAAACCTTTGAGAGGACATCTAGTGTATTAAAATCAAGCTTTACATCAGCTACGCCACCAGAGGGAAGGGGAACTCCTCCATGCACTGTTCCTGTTTGAACAGCCATCTTTGATATGCCAATCTTTATCCCCCTCTTTTCTATTTCGGTAAGATAGCCCCTCATATATTCCCTTAGCTCTTCTTCATTTGAATTTTTCCCTCCTATTTCGCCTATTTCACCACCCAAAGAGACATTTATTCCCTTTGGCTCAATCTTTCTTATATATTCTGTAAGCTCTGCGGCAGATGTAAAATTATTCCTTTGCTGCTCATAAACATTTGGCTGTGAAAGATCAACAAGGACAGATGTATCAAGGTCTATATTGTAAAATCCAGCCTCGATTACATCCTTTATTAAAGCCTTCACATTCTCTATATCCTGTGGAATTTTCCTTCTTATCTGGAAGTGGTCTCCCTGAATAAACACAGGAAAAGATATACCCTCCTTTATCCCTGCTGCTATAATTGATGTAGCATATTCATCGCCTGGCTGCTCTGTATATTCCATTTCGCTCCTTGCAATCTCAAAGATAAAGAGAAAGGAATTGGTTATTTTAGAAGCAGAGAATACAGCCCTTGCTGTATCATAGGTAAGACCCCTGATATTGATTGCAGGAACGGTTATATTTGGGAATTCTCCTTTTCCCTTTTTTTCATAGAATGGATAGATCGAGGAAGGGATTATTCCAAAGCCATAGCCGATTTCCCTGATCAGCCAACGGCAGGCATCCTTTATCTGGGGGTCTTCATTAAACAGGGCATTATAAACAAGGGAATCAATAAGTTTCTCCCTTATTTTTTCTTTATCTAAAATACAAGCCCTTCCCTTTAAAATTTCTACCTTCCCTAAAATATCACCCAATAATCCTTCTTTATCATAAATCTTCATACCCCCTATTTTACATTATAATGAATGTATTTTGCAATTTTTAATTTAATAAATCAATCCTATGCGATGGGGAGGCCAGATGATAAAAACTACTTTTCCTGTGATATAATCCAGCGGGACAAATCCAAAGTGTCTACTGTCTTCGCTATTATTCCGATTATCTCCCATAACAAAGTATTCTCCTTTGGGAACCTTTATTGGCTTATCCCAGTTGTCTTTCTTGGTAAATGTAGACTTTGCATATGACTTTGATGGTCCTATATAGACGGCATATGGCTCATATAAGGTAATTCCATTTATATAGACCTTCCCATTCTTCATCATTATTTCATCCTCTGGCATTCCTACTATCCTTTTTGTTCTTTCCTTACGCCACCAGCGCCATTGACTTACAAATGCTTCAGGTATATAAAATGTAATAACATCACCCCGCTTGGGCTTTATCCTATATAACCACCTTGTTGTAAATGGAACCCTCAGTCCATATCTACAAAGTAATTCAACAAAACAATCACCTGGCTTTATTGTAGGAAACATTGATTTAGTGGGTGCTGTATATAAGGAAATAACTTGCGTAAAAATAATAATCATACTTAAACAAACTCCAAAGATAATTAATGCTACATCAAAGCCAGTTACAGGCCCCTTTTTTATTTTTTTTACTATTAAGAAAACTAAAACTGATATTATAGCTGCAACAAGTCTCATTCTCCGCTTCTATTTTATCACCCCAATCTTTCCCATTGCCTTTTGGTTTTTATTATTGGTGATAAGATAAAATATGGCTCTTCACGGAATTTAGTGCAAATAAGTAATTTGTTTAAATGTTGCTTCTGATAAGGGTATAATATCCTTTTAAATCCCTCAAAAAGGAGGATAACTTAAGACAGATGCAACAAATAAATTATCTCACAGAATTATTAGGATTTCAAGGATTTTTTGTAAGGGGAACAGAAAAAAGAAAGAATTTAGGATGTGTGATGAGGTTGTTTTAGACTTGGAAAGAGATGGAGGGTATATCTGTAGTGGATGTAACCAGGAGGTCTATAGTAAACATAGCTCCTATTACG
>JBFMDZ010000080.1 GCA_040753555.1 bacterium | reverse complement strand
ACCATTTCATGCTTCTTGGTTAAATCAGGCTGAAATCCTGCTCAACATCTTTTCTAATAAGTATATTAAACGTGGTTCATGGAATGATAAAGATAAATTCATAAACCACCTCTACACATCCTTAGATAAGTATAATAATCGCTCTGCTCATCCATTTGAATGGTCTTTTACACGACACGCTATGCGTAACTGGTACTCGTGCAAAATTTGCCCACCGTGACACTAGTATTTTGAAGCCAGAGAGACAAAGTAGGAGTTTCCAAGCTCACCAGAGGGCTGGAAGGCAAAGTCAAGGGAGAATCTTCCCTGTTTTATGCCAAAACCTGCTGTTAAACCAGAGCCTTCATCCTGTGGTCCTGATTTAAACCCAAGCCTTATGGCTAATGCCTTTCTGTAGTCATATTCTCCGCCAATGTTTATGTATGGGTTATTGTCATTGGGGATGGTTCCATCTAGGGTAATTGTAATTGGAGCAAGGGTTTTTGGAAGGAGATATGAAAGGCCTAGCTTTAATGATAATGGAAGAGGATCGGATTCCTTTTCAAACTTTATCCTTGTTCCAATGTTTTTTACAACCGCACCTATTTTCATTCCAGCAATGCTTGGTTTATAAAGCATTCCAGCATCTGCACAGAATCCGTAGGCATCGCTATTGTCTATCTTTCCATAGATTGCCTTAAGGGATAGACCCAAAGCGATGTTTTCATTAGGCATTTTTCCTCCTAGACCAAAGGAAAAGGACATATCACAGGCTGTCCATTCCTCTCTTTTATCAACAGGATTGTTGTTATCAACCTCATACTTTTTCTCCTTTCCATAGTCAAAGTAAGAGATGCTTGTTGCAAATATAGCCTTGTTTGTTGGAAAAACAGAGGAGAGATAGCCATAGCCTAATCCATCTATCTCATCATATGGCTTAAGGAACATAAATCCTGCCTCTCTGTCTTCTATTTGGGACAGACCAGCTGGATTCCAATATAAGGCATTTATATCGTCAGCAAGGCCTACAAATGCCTCTCCCATTCCATTTGCTCTTGCCCCCTGTCCAAGCTTAAGGAAAGCCATTGCGGTTTTACCAGGCTCTCCTGCAAAGCTCGTCACCCCTATCAACCCTACAATTGCTACCAATAAAAATATCTTCTTCATCCTAAAAAAATTCCTCCTTTATTTATTCTATTTAAGAATACTCATTTAATTATCTTTTGTCAAGAGATTTTTTTCCTGATTGTTACTATTTTGTTACAATAAGAGGTTAAGCATTCTATCCTTGAAGACTTAGAAATCCCTGCATTTTTAAGAAGGTCTCACTAGCAGGTAAGGTGAAAGACTCCACAAAGCCTTTTATTTTTTGAAAGTTCATTATAGCTCTTAACAGCCTTTTCTGTTGGTTCTTCAATAAGGGTAATTCCATGCTCTAAGAGGGCTTCTTTTGTTTCAGAAAGAACATTCATCATTCCAGGGCTTCCCTTTCCTATAACAAGAATTTCTGGTTTTTCCTTAAATATCCCCTTTATATCCTCAATACATACACTATGGCCTCTTTTCCTCCACCAGCTTGACTCTATTCTATCCGTATAAATAATAAGGTCTTGAGTATATATCTTTCCATCTATAACCATCCTTCCAAAGCTATAAGAGGAAATCATTTCTTAAATACAATAAAGAAAGCACCAATAACTATTCCAAGGTCTGCAATGTTAAATGTTGGCCATCTAGCATTTCCTATTCCAATTGAGATAAAATCAACAACAAAGGAATAAATAATTCTGTCAAAAAGGTTAGAAATGGCGCCACCAATAAATAGACCAATTCCTATTTTAAATAATAAAGGCTTTTCTTTTAGAAAAATAGAGTAGGCAACAAGGATAATACAGATTATAAGGGTAAGCCAGAATATAATCCCCGAATACCCTGAAAACAACCCAAACGATATGCCGTAATTTCCTGTTTTTGAAAGGGTAAGGAATGGAGAAATTGTAATTTTTTCAGAAATCCTTAAAGCTAAAGCCTTTGTTATCCTGTCAATTGTAAATAAAAGAATAGCAATGATAAATGGTATCATATATTTGTCTTCTATTGTCTATGTTCTATCCTCTCTCTTCTATCTTCTGACAAGCCATATTGATGAAAATGCCCTGTATTGGATTGCCCTAATAAACCTTAATCTTATAAGCTCAAGGATTGCCAAGAATGTTACAATAAGTTCAAGCCTAGTTTTTACATCAAAAAGCATTGCAATTTCTATTTTCTCTATCTCAATAAGCCTTTTCTTTATCCTCTCTATTGCCTCCTCTATTTTTGGCTCATCCAGGACAAGCTCATAAACAGGGTTTTCTTTATTTTTGGAAAGTATATCCTTTAATGAAGAAAAAAGGTCAAAAATAGAAACCTCAATTTCTTCTTCTACATCTTCCTGTTTAAAGCTTATAGGAATTCTTGTCCCTTGCTCTTCAAACCTTTCTCCAATCCATAAGGAAACCCCTTTATACCCTTCGTATTCCTTAAGGTAAAAAATAAGGTCATTATTCTCTTCTTCAATTACTTGTGGTCTTGGAAGGAGAATAGAAGATTTTATCAAAAGAAGCTCGCTTAAAAAAACAAGGAAATGTGGCGTTTTTTCTAGCTCAACCTCGCTTTGAAGCTTAAGATAAGAAAGATAGCTAGAGGTTATTCTTGCTATTTCAAATTCTAAAGGAGAGAGCTTTCTCTTTTTTACAAGAATAAGAAGCCCTTCTATAGAACCTTCATATACACCAAGGTTAAGATTAAACAATTGTAGATGCTCTTTTAGAAAGCTTTGATTTTAGCCTCGCTGCCTTATTCTTATGAAAAATCCCCTTTTTTGCTGCCTTATCAATCTTCTTAAAGGAAAGTTTTAGTTTTTCAAAAGATGCCTCTTTCCCTTCCTTCTCATTAGATTTAAAAGCCTTAATAGAAGATTTTACATCCATCTTTATAGACTTATTTAAAAGATACCTTCTCTTGTTTTGGCGAATATTTTTTAAAACAGAAATTGCTCTCTTTTTAATAGCCATAGACATATTTTATCATTACAACAAATATTTTGTCAAATTTTTAAGTAGATACTTTCTATTTTTATTCCACATTCTGTAATTGTTTATAGCCCTCTTTTATAGCCAATATATCCAAATACCTTGTTTTTATATCTTCAAGCTCTATATCTTGAATGTCCATCTTTCTTTTGTCAATGGTTTTTATATAAGACATACATTTATCGCAGACATCAACCCGAAAGCCCTCTTCATCTATCTCAAAAAACCTTAATTTCTCTTCGCTGCCGCAATATGGGCATTTTATCCTTAAAAATTCCCATTGTGTTTTACAAAGCATACATTCAAAAACCTTTTTTCCATCATCCCTTCTAAGATATGCCATTAAAGGAAAACATCCACAAATGGGACAATAAGGCTTATTCCAATTAGAAGGAATTTTATCTTTAAAATTCTCTCCAATCTTTTCAAATATGGGCTTTAAAACATTTATAGAGATAAAATCACCATTCTTGGCATTTTCTATCAATTCCCTCATTCCAACCACTCTTTTTTCCATTGCTTTCTTTGAATATTTTTCTATACAAAGAACAATTTCATTGAACATCTCATTAAGAAGCCCTTTGTCTACCTCAATCTTTTCAAAATCTATAGGAAGGCTATCAGGGATGGGTAAGGAAAGCCTCTCTTTGTATTTTATCTTAAGGATATTCAGCTCCTTAAAACACCCAATTTCATCTTCTGAAATATAATCTTTCATTTGCTATTCATCGGAGGGGGTGAGATTCGAACTCACGTGAGATTTACACCCCAATCTGTTTTCGAGACAGACCCGTTATGACCACTTCGGTACCCCTCCATTTTATACCTATAAATTTAGAGAGGCTATTTGCTCTTTTATCACCCTTGTTGAATTTATAAATTTTTCTCTTTCCTCTTTTGTTAAGGAAATTTTAGGATAACCAATTATTCCATCTTTTCCAATTATTGTTGGTATGCTTATACATATCTCATACTCTGAAATAAAAGATGATAATGGAAATACCCCTTTTTTATCAAAAACAATTGCCTTTACTATCTCTAAACATGCCATTCCAACAGCCCATCCTGCTCCACCCTTGTTTTTTATCATCTCTGCCCCTGCTTTTCTTGTCCTTTCAATTATCTCGTCATCAGAGTAGGAAACAGCAACCATTGAATCCCCATGCTCACCTACTATCATAGCATCATTTGGGTCTTTTCCATCTCTTTTTATAATAGATTTAAGCCTTATGGTATCAAGGTATGTTCCCAAACCAAAAACCCTTTCTTTTGCAAAGCCCGATGTCTTCAAGGCTAGATAGGTCATAATGTCAACAGGATTTGAAACAACAAAGAGAAGGCAATTTTTATTGTTTGATGTAATATTTTTAACAATATCAGCTATCAAAGAAAGATTTTTGTTTATAAGGTCTAGCCTTGTCTCTCCTTCCTTCCTTCTTAAGCCTGCTGTAATAATTATAAGATTACAATCAGAAAGCTCTTTATAACCACCTGCTTTAACAATTGTCTCTTTTGGAAATAAGATAAGCCCCTGATTTATATCCTCTGCCTCTCCTATTGCAAGCCCTGAATTTAAATCAATAAGGATAATTTCATCTACTATTCCCTCTCTTGCAATACAAAATGCGGATGTGCTTCCAACCCTTCCTGCACCAATTATTCCTATTTTCATAAAGAAAATTATATTCCCTTTAATCTCCTTTGGTCAAGCCAATGATAGACAAAATCATCCATAAAATGATAAAATTTAAGTATGAAGAAAGAAAAAAAGGGTCTTCTGCAAAAGATTTGGGAATGGGTTGAGTCATTATTTGTTGCCCTAATAATTGCCCTTGTTATTAGGTTTTTCATTATTCAACCATATAGAATTCCATCTGGCTCTATGATTCACACATTAGAGATTAAAGATCAGCTATTTGTTATAAGATGTAAGTATGGAGTAATGATTCCTTTTACTGACAAATGGCTATGTAGATGGGCAAGGGCTAAAAGGGGTGATATCGTTGTCTTTAGAAATCCAGCTGATCCTGACAGGGGTGTTCTTTTGAGAATAATCTCGCCTGTTATCTGGGCAACAACCATTGGAAAAATTGACCTTAACCCACATAAGGATTATATAAAAAGGGTAATAGGGACACCAGGGGATGAGGTAATGATTAAGGATAGGCAGGTTTATATAAATGGAAAGGCAATAGATGAGCCTTATAAAATACATCAAAACCCCTACAGGCAATTTGGATATTCAGAGATGGATAATTGGCTTTCTCCCATTGTAGTTCCAGAAGGAAAATATTTTGTAATGGGAGATAATAGGGATTTTAGCTATGATAGCAGATTCTGGGGCTATGTTCCAGAAGAACTAATAGTTGGAAAGGCTTTGTTTATCCATTGGCCACCTTGGAGGATAAAATGGCTGAAATAAGCGCACCAGAGCACCAGAACAGCCTACTAGCACCAGAAAAAGAAACGATTAAACATATACGAAAAAAGAAGGTAGAGCTTTTAACAGAAATTGAGGAAAAGGATGCACAAATAAGTGAATATCTTAATCTTGCAAAAGTGATAAAGGCTGATTTTGAAAACTATAAAAAGAGAACAATAGAGGAAAAACAGCAATTAAAAAAGATATATCAAAGGGAAATTCTTGTTGAATTTCTTACAATTTTTGATAACCTTGAGAGGGCATTGAAACAGGGAACAGGGGATATAGAAAAAATTATAGAGGGGATTGGTTTTGTTAAGAAGGAATTTGAAAATATTCTCTTAAAAAATGGCATTAAGAGAATAGAAACAATTGGATATGAATTTTCTCCCAAGTTTCATATTGCTATCCTTTCTATTCCAACAAAAGAGCAAAAGGAGGGGATGATCCTTGAGGAGGTTCAATCAGGCTGGAGCGATGGTGATTTTTGCCTAAGACCTGCCTCTGTTATAGTTTCTAAAGAATGGCAAGAAGAAGCTTTGCAAAAAGTGGAATAAAAATATTCTTTTTGTTTCTTCTTATTATTTTTTGCTTCAACAGAATAATTGGGACAAAGAATTTAAGTAGGATAGAAAGCCTTGAAAAGAAGCTAAAAGAAGACAGTAATAACCTGGATATTATTCTTCCCCTTGCAGAGAGCTATTATAAAAAAGGCATTTATCTTGACGATGCAAGAGAAAGCTTCCCCTATTTTGAGGGTGCAATTTTCTTGTATAAAAGGGCATTCAATATAAACAAAGACCCAAAAACCGCTTTTTTATTAGGAAAGACATATTTTAATATGGCTAAATATTTAGAAAAGGAAGAGAGAGGCAAATTTTACAAAGAAGCCCAAGAAAATTTTTTATTCAGCTATAACAATGGCTTTGTTGATAAGGAGTTATTTATCCTCCTTGGCCATTCTTACTTAATAGATGGTTTCTTTGATAAATCAATAGAATTCTATTCAAAAGCCCTTTTACTCGACAAGAAAGACCCAATTATTCTCTCAAACCTTGCCTTTTGTTATAAGGAAAAGGGAGACCTTGAGAAAGCCTTGTCATACTTAAAAATTATTGATGAGCCATTGGATAAAGAGACATATATAGACCTCCACCTTTCATTTGGCGATATATATGAGAAAAAGGGCCTTCTTCTCTTGGCAAGGAAGGAATACTCAACAGTTTTAAAAAAAGATAAAGGCAATGAAAAAGCCTTAAGGGCAATAAAAAGACTTGACTAATACCCTAAAAAATAATTGTTTTGCTAATCTATCTTGCTATAGTCAGCATCTTACCCCTCTTTTTAGGTTGGATTTATTCGTTTATGTTGGTATAATATTTAAATGCTTTCAAAAAGGGTATTAGAAATTCCGCCATCTGGGATAAGAAAATTTTTTGACCTTATAACAGGAATGCCAGATGTAATCTCATTAGGCGTAGGAGAGCCAGATTTTCCAACGCCCTGGCATATCCGTGAGGATGCTCTATATTCTATAGAAAAGGGTTGGACAACATATACATCAAATTGGGGGCTTCTTCCTTTAAGGGAAAAGATAAGCGAGGTGGTCTATTCAAAATATAACCTCTCTTACGACCCAAAAGATGAGGTATTGATTACGGTTGGCGTATCAGAAGCTATTGATCTTGCACTTAGGGCTATATTAGAGCCAGATGATGAGGTTCTTATTCCAGAACCATCCTATGTCTCCTATAAGCCCTGTGTGATAATGGCAAGTGGAAAGCCTATTGTTATTCCTACAAAATTTTCTAATAAATTTAGGATAAAACCAGACGATATTAAAGAAAGGCTGACAAGCAAAACAAAGGCAATTATTCTTTGCTATCCAAATAACCCTACTGGAATGACATATACAAAAGATGAACTTTTTGCAATCGCTAATGTTTGCAAAGAGAATGATATTATTGTTATATCAGATGAGATATATGGGCTTCTTTCCTATGAGATAGAGCATAAACCATTTGCCTCGTTTTTGAAAGATAAAACAATATGGCTTTCTGGATTTTCAAAGGGATATGCTATGACAGGATGGAGGCTTGGCTATGCATTAGGATGTGAGGAAATTATCTCTGCTATGTGCAAGATTCATCAATATATCATCCTTTGTGCTCCTATTATGAGCCAATATGCAGGCCTTTCTGCTTTATCTAGCAATAGCTTTATTGATATAAAGGATGAGTTTTCAAGAAGGAGGAGACTTATTGTTGACGGATTAAATTCCATTGGCCTTTCCTGTTTGATGCCAGATGGTGCATTTTTTGTCTTCCCCTCCATTGAAAAGACAGGGTTGTCCTCTGATGATTTTTCAGAAAAGCTCTTGTTTTCCGAGCATGTTGCAACGGTTCCTGGGAATATCTTTGGTGAGTGCGGAGAGGGGTTTATAAGATGTTCGTATGCAACATCTACAGAGAAAATAGAAAAGGCAATAGAAAGAATGGCAATTTTTTTGAAGAAAATATAAAATTAGCCATTTTTAGGTTTTTGTGTTTATAATCCCCTGTAAATACTTATTGTGCCACAATCGTTTGCAATTCAAGTTAAAGTAAGTTGGGTTAGTTACAAATAAGAGTGCAATCCAGAAAATAAGAAATTGACAGCAAGGAAGGTAAAAAGTATAACAAATATGCCAATTATAGCCAAATATGAAAGAAGCCTTTTACCTGCTCCAACAAGCCTTATATGGAAAAATAGGCTATAGTATAGCCAGGTAATCAATGCCCAAACTTCTTTTGGATCCCATCCCCAATACCTTCCCCAGGCATCGTATGCCCAGATAGAGCCTGTAATAATTCCAAATGTAAGAAAGATAAAGCCTCCTTTAACAAAGGCAAAGAGGGTTTTAAATATAGATTCTTTTCCCATCAAAAAACCTAGCCCTAATGTCCCTCCTAGTGTAAAAAATGTATAGGATAAAAAGCATAAGACAACATGAATAGGAAGCCAAAAGCTTCTTAAGGCTGGCATTAAAGGGCTAGGAGAAGATGGAGAAGAAACAATATAAAAAAGTCCAATAGAGGCAATCAGCAAGATATATCCACCTACCTCCCAAAGCTTAAAAAGGAGGAAGAAAAGAATTATCAATAGAGAAAAGAAAAGAATAGACTCATAAAGGCTTGCAAATGGAGGCCTTCCTAACTTAAGGCTATATAAAACTAGGCCTGTTATATGAAAAATTAAGCCAACAATAGGAAAAAAAATCCATCTTTTTTTAATAAAGAAAAGGATGGCAGAAAGAAGATAGAAAAAAAGGGCTATTTTAAAAAATATCATTTTATAGTATACTAAAAATCAATTGAATTTCAAGCAAACCCTTTTGTTAAAGGGCTAGGGTTAAGATGCCTGTTTGGTCTAAGGGTTAGGAAGTTAGTCACTTTTTCACCAACATCCTAACCCAACTTCCATAATGGCTTCCTAACCTTAACCTAACTACATGTTAACCGAAAAGTTTGCAAACCATTTTTGTTTTAGCATAACAAAAAAACCAATTTTATTTCAGTATATGGAAGATAAAGGAATATGTCAAGACAAGAAAAAGAGGGGTAATTGTGATTCAGACATAAGAGTTAAAACCTTAAATCCCGAAATTTTATAATTATGTATTGTTTAACAAACAGAAATATCGTACGTGTTTAGCTAATATTTAAAGAAAGCAATGAAATAGTATGTGTTCAGCTAATTTTAAGGAAAGCAATGAAAGAAAGTGTGGAAGCGCGGAAGCAAGAAAGCTTTTAGTTAGCCCTTCCGTTCTTTAAGCTCTTCCGTTCATATAGGGAGAAATGAATTTTAAACCAGCTAAACACATACGAAGATGCTTTGCTGCTTGATAGACTGTCCAGACAGCTCCAACCGAAAGACCTTCATAAAGCTCTACTGATTTGCTAATCGATCCAAGAACACTCAAATCATCCTTATGTTTCAAAGCAAGCCTAATG